>JAYKIC010000194.1:0-2513 GCA_035284985.1 Leptolyngbyaceae cyanobacterium | reverse complement strand
ACTGAAATTCTGGAACAATTCAAGCAAAATCAACAGGAAAAAACTGGCATTTTCCACGCCTATTTCTGTCAGTTATTGCTGGCTTATTTGTTTGAGCAATACGATGAAGCGATCGCCGCTGCTGCCCAAGCCGATCAATACATTGCCGCTGCTGCTGCCCTATTTGAAATTGCCCCATTCCATCTATACCAGGCTTTAGCCCATCTAGCTCAATATGCAACCGGGGATGGAGCAACGATGCCAACGGCGATCGCTACCCAGATTCAGCAAAGTCGTGAATTACTGGAACAGTGGGCCATCCATGCCCCCGATAATCATCGCCATAAATATGAATTGGTCGAGGCAGAATGGTGTCGGGTACAGGGGAATATGGCAAGTGCAATGGATTATTATGAAGGGGCGATCGCCGCTGCTAAAGCGAATGGTTACACCAACGAAGAAGCCCTCGCCTATGAACTCACTGCCCGATTTTATCGGCAGTGGCATAAACCGAAAATTGCTCAGGTGTATATGCAGGAAGCGTACTATGCTTACCGTCGGTGGGGGGCGATCGCCAAAGTCACGCAACTAGAACAGCAGTACCCAGAGTGGCTAACCCCCACTCAGGCGAACTTGGGCGCTACCCTCCATCCCACCATGACCAGTCAGGACAGCACCCAAAACAGTAGCAGCCTGTCCTTGGATGTCACCACTGTTTTGAAGGTATCGCAAGCCATTTCCAGTGAAATCGTCTTAGATAATTTGCTGGAAAAACTAATGCAATTTGCCATCGAAAATGCAGGGGCTGAACGGGGACTGTTGTTGTTAGCAACCCCCGATGGTTTGAGCATTGAAGCGATCGGGACGGTGGAAACGGTGGCGGTGTCCGTCTCCCAGCCGTTAACGTCGGATGATGACGTTGCATTGACGGTGGTGCAGTATGTCCAGCGGGTGAAGCAGCCTATCGTGATTGCCGATGCCGCCAATGATAGCCGTTTTGGCGCTGATCCCTACGTGCAACGGGCTGGTCCCCAATCCATTCTCTGTTGCCCCATCCTCGACCGGGGCCAACTGCGGGGGATGATGTACCTGGAAAATAATTTGACCACGGGAGCCTTTAGCCGCGATCGCCTCGATGTCATCACCTTAATTGCCGCCCAAGCCGCCATTTCCCTGGAAAATGCCCTCCTATATCGCACTTTGGAGGATAAAGTGAGCGATCGCACCGCCCAACTGGCCGCCGCTAATGCGGAAATTACCGCCCTCAACCAGCGACTGGCAGCGGAAAATCTGCGCCTCAGTGCGGAGGTGGAAATTACCCAGCAGCTCCAGCAAATGATTCTGCCCAAGGCCAGTGAACTAGAAGGACTCGATGACCTGGATATTGCAGGCTTCATGGCCCCAGCCGCCGAAGTTGGGGGCGATTACTACGATGTGTTATCCAGTGGCAGCAGCAATGGCATCAAAATTGGGATTGGTGATGTCACCGGACATGGTTTGGAAAGTGGGGTGTTGATGTTGATGGTGCAAACAGCCGTGCGGACGTTACAAGAAAGTCAGGAAACCGATCCCGTGCGCTTTTTAGATATTATCAATCGCACCCTGTGCAAAAATATCGAACGTATGGGCACGGACAAAAACCTGACCCTGGCGGTGTTGGACTATGCCAATGGCCAACTCCGCCTCAGCGGGCAACACGAAGAGTTGATTGTGGTGCGGCATGGGGGCAATGTCGAGCGATTTGATACCATCGACCTAGGGTTCCCCATTGGCTTGGATCGGGAAATTACCACCTTTATTGCCCAGCAAACGGTGCCGTTGGCGATCGGGGATGTAGCGGTGTTGTACACTGATGGCATCACCGAAGCGGAAAATGATCAACGGCAATTTTACGGTATCGAACGGCTGTGTCAGGTGGTAAGCCAGCATTGGCACCAAACCGCTGCCGAGATTCGTCAGGCGGTCATTGCCGATGTTCAGGCCCATATCGGTCAGCATCCGGTATTTGACGACATCACCCTCGTTGTCCTCAAGCGAACCTAACTCCCACTCACCCACTCACCCACTCACACCCCACCCACTCTTTACCCAACCGCAGGCTCAACTATGGCGCAAATCTTTGGCAACTATCGGGAAATTCTACCCACGGATCACGAATTTCTGTTGCTGGGCTTTTCCTCTAGCTCCTTGCCGATTCAGAATCGGTGGCGCAATAATGGCCTTTCTGCGAATTTTATCGCCGATTACTTGACGACTTTTTTCCCCGTGCAAGCGGATGATGAGGCGAGCCAAGCCCGTCATGCTGAAATCAAAAGTTCTGTGAGCTACATCGCCAATGAACTGTTGGAAAATGCGATGAAATTTACGGTGTATGAAATTGACTTCCCGATTCGCTTTGGGCTGCACCTGATCGAAGAAGACGGCGTTACCATTGTCCTCAGCACCACCAATACTGTCGCTCAACAAGCGGTCCAGGCATTCCAAGACTTTATCCATGAACTGCTGACGATGGATCTGGATGAACTGTATATGCG
>JAYKIC010000193.1:0-3044 GCA_035284985.1 Leptolyngbyaceae cyanobacterium | reverse complement strand
GCTTTATAGGGCTTCAGAACATTATTCTACTAGCCCTGCCCGGAGTGCCCGAACAGCAGCTTGGGTGCGATCGCTCGCACTCAATTTATTCAAAATATTCCGAACGTGGGTTTTCACCGTACCCACGGTAATGAACAGGGTTTCAGCGATACTGGCATTGCTGTTACCCGCCACAATTAACTGGAGAATTTCCAACTCCCGCTCCGTCAGCGGGTAAGTTTCAATCACTTGAGCATATTCGGGTTCAATGGCATTGATCGTAACCGTGTCCGCCTCATCCATGGTGATGGACTCTTCAATTACAGGGGCTGGACTGGGCGATCGCTGGGCTTGACGGGCTTGGCGTAAAACAATGCTGGCGATCGCCGGATCAATCCAAGAGTTGCCATCGTAGGTTTCCCGAATAGCCGCCATCAGATCATCCAATTCCGTTTGTTTCATACAGTAGGAATCAGCACCAGCCGTAAACGCCGCCATCACCGACTTCTCCGTTTCGTGCATAGTCAGCATCAGAATACGTGTGTTAGCAGGGGGAGGACAGTTGGCCCGGAAACGACGCACCATTTCAATGCCATCCATATCAGGCAGACCAATATCCACCACCGCTACATCAGGCTGTTGTTCCTGTAAGAGGGTGAGGCCGCTAGTGGCATTGGCGGCTTCCCCTACGCAGATCATATCTGGTTGTTGTTGAAGTGCAGCTTTTAGCCCCATACGGGTTAACTTGTGATCTTCAATCAGCACAATGCGGATTGCTGTCATGCTTTTTGCCTCAATGATTCGTGTGTTGAAACGGGACCATAGGGTCAACACCAAGTTTTTCCTGACCATCACATTGATACAGCGCACAGCGCTATAGTCAACTATTCTGCAAGTAGATGGCTACCTCTTGCAAATGTGTAAAATACCTCTACCCAAAGACGTAGATTTTTCCTATCAGGTTACGGTGGGGCGCAACAACAGTCGGTTCAACAATAGTCCCATGGGGCGTATCCTAGCCCGTGAGATAGGGTGGATGGATTTCAGTCTACCGCATCAGGCCCAATCTATTTCTCCAGAGTGATGTGCCTCTTTTGTAAAACTCGTACATTAAATTCATATTGTTCCATTCATTCATTACTAATCAAAGCTACAGATATATCATGGTTCTCAAACATAAGGGACACATTGCTCTCATTTCCGTTCACGGCGACCCCGCTGCCGAAATCGGTAAGGAGGCGGCAGGAGGGCAAAATGTGTATGTCCGGCAAGTGGGTGAGGCTTTAGCCCGACGAGGATGGAACGTAGATATGTTCACGCGCCGCTGCCAGCCCTCACAAGTTAAAATAGTGGAACATGATTCTCGTTGTCGCACGATTCGGTTAGACGCGGGAGAGCCAACCTATATTGATCGAGATAATTTATATCATTATGTGCCAGAATTCGTGGACTCTTTTATGCAGTTCCAACATCAATCTGGTGTGATTTATCCCCTGATCCATACTAATACAGGTAGAACTATCCCAGGAGTTTTTCCGGCCAGTACGTACAGCCTAACCGCTACCGGCTCCTCAACAAGGGGTAAAATTTAGCGTCTAATGGATAGGGAGGGTACAAGCGATCCTCCCTATTTGGGTGTCTGGGGAGAAATCCCACTGATTCAGTAGCGATAGACAGTAATAGGATTGGGTGAGTCCACAGGATGGAATGGGTCGTTGAACGATTGAGACTGGCAATTAATGCCGCCCAACTGGGTTTTTGGGATTGGGATGTGGCCCAACAGCGACAAGAGTGGTCGCCTCAAGCGGAACAGATTTTGGGCTATGCACCGGGTACCGTAGACCATACCTACGAGAATTGGGTGAAGCGCTTACATCCAGAGGATCGGGAGCGGGTAGAGTCCCAGATTCAAGCAACGCTTCAAACCTATTGTGCTTTGAATCTGGAGTATCGCATTATTTTGCCCAATGGGGACTGTCGGTGGATTGAAGCCCAGGGACGCATGATCTTGGATGGGGATGAACACCCGACCCGATTGGTCGGGTTGTTGCAAGATATTACCGATCGCAAGCGCATGGTGAAGTCGTTGCAATCCAGTGAGGCTCGATTTCGGGCAGTATTTGAACAGGCGGCGGTGGGGATTGCTAGGGTCGCAACCGATGGCCGCTGGATTCAGGTGAATCAAACCCTGTGTGATTTTCTCGGTTATGCCCCAGAGGAGTTGCTACAACATACCGTGCAGTCTGTGACGATGCCGGAGGATGTGGCGGGGGATGAGCAGCATTATCAACAGCTCTTGGGGGGCGAGGTAGATTGTTTTCGGCGGGAGAAGCGCTATCGGCACAAAGAAGGGCATCCCGTATGGGGGTTTGTCACGGTTTCTAAGGAATGTGATCCCGATGGCAATTTTTTATGTTTTATCGTGGTGGTGGAAAATATCCAGGCCCGGAAGCAAATTGAGCAGGAGTTACATCAGCGGGCGCAGGAGTTAACCACGCTGAATATGGTGCTAGTCCAAACGACTACGATGCTGGATAAGCGCAATAGTGAGCTGGATCAGTTTGCCTATGTGGCCTCCCATGATCTCAAGGCTCCGCTACGGGCGATCGCCAACCTCTCAGAATGGATTGAGGAGGATTTGAGTGGCCAGTTGCCAGCGGAAAATGAGCGACAGTTACAACTGTTACGGAGTCGGGTTTTACGCATGGAGCGGTTGATTGATGGGCTACTGGCCTATTCCAGGGTGGGACGGCGCGATCGCCTCATCGAATCGGTGGATGTGGGGCAGTTGTTGGACGAAGTGATTGATTCCCTTGCTCCCCCTCCTTCCTTTAAACTCGTCGTCTCCTCAGCCTTGCCCGTGTTTGATACCCAGCCCACGGCCTTGCGACAAGTGTTTGCCAATCTCATTGGTAACGCGGTTAAGCATCACCACCGGGAAGAGGGTTGCATCACCATTACGGTGGCAGATTATGAAACGGCTTATGAGTTTGCGGTGAGTGATGATGGTCCTGGTATTGATCCCCGCTACCACGATAAAGTATTTGTTATTTTCCAAACCCTGA
>JAYKIC010000192.1:0-3650 GCA_035284985.1 Leptolyngbyaceae cyanobacterium | reverse complement strand
TATCTACTTGACGCTATCTTTTTGCCTAGGGCGAAAGTATTAGTTCCAAACTTTTCTATTTATGTTGATTTGGATAATTGAACATGCCTGGAAATGATATTACTGATAAAGTAAACGGGCTGGTGGGCATTGGGCGCTCACTCGGCAGTCTGATCAAGCGATCTGCTGAGTTGTTGCGGCAAGAGCAACGTATCTGGATAACCGCTATCGGGGTGGCTACTGGTGTCATCTTGCTGAAAAGTCAAGGTTTTTTCCTAGAGATTGAGCTAGCCGCCTTTGATCAGTTGATTCGGCTGCGTCCGCCAGAAGTAGCGGATGATCGGATTGTAATTGTCGGTATTGACGAGGATGATATTAGTAGTTTCCAGTCGTACCCCCTATCAGATGAGGTAATTGTTCAAGTTCTCCGCAATATTCAAGCCCAAAATCCCAGAGTTATTGGGTTGGATATTCATCGTCATATTCCCTACAATCCAGGGCATGATGAGTTAGAACAGTTTTTTCGTTCAACCCCTAACTTAATTGGGATTGAAAAGATTCAAGATCAGTTTAATCAGGGGGTGCCTGCTCCACCGTTGCTAGCGGAACAAGGACAGGTCGGTTTTAACAATGTGGTCCTTGATCCCGATAATCGGGTGCGGCGCAATCTCCTTTATTGGACCGTTACCAATCCCGAAACAGGGGACAGGGAATTTAAAACGAGTTTTGCGCTGCTGGCGGTGTCCTTGTACTTGCAAGAGATGGGGATCATTTCCCAAAGTAGCCCTTCTAATGAATTGCAGTTGCAGGATACGGTTTTTCCAAAGTTTAGAAAAAATGACGGGGGCTATGTTGGAGTTGATAATGGGGGCTACCAAGTTCTGGCAAATTTTAGAAATAATCCTGAGCCGTTTCCCCTTATTTCCATAACGGATGTGTGGGAGGGGAATATTCCGCCGGGGTTAATGACCGATCGGATTGTACTGATTGGGATTACCGCTCCTAGCCTTAAGGATGTATTTTTTACGCCATTTAATGGTCGATTGGGTGTTACCCGTAAGACACCGATTTCTGGGGTTGAGCTTCATGCCCACATGGCTAGCCAAATTTTGAGTGCCACGTTGGATGATCGGCAATTGTTGGCGGTGTGGCCTGAAATCACTGAATATGCTTGGATTTTATTTTGGGCCTTTCTGGGATCTTGGATGAGTTGGCTGGTACGTTCTCCTGCCAAGTCAGGTGGACTGTTGCTGTTGATTGGTGGTGGGTTATCAGGGTTTTGTTATTTGGCAATTTTAGCGGGGGTTTGGGTACCCTTGGTCACGCCGTTAGTGGCTTTGGCGGTGGCGGCGATCGCCATCGTTAGCCACATTGCCCACATGGAAGGGGAACTACAGAAGTCCAAGGAATTTCTCAATACCGTCATCAATGCCATTCCCGACCCCATTTTTGTCAAGGATAAGGACTATCGGTGGGTGGTGCTGAATGAAGCCTATTGCCAGTTTCTGGGCCAGTCCAAAGAGGAGTTGATGGAGAAAACGTAGGCGGAAGTGCTACCGCCCCACCAAGCGCAAGAGTTTCGGGCACAGGATGAATTGACCTTTGCCACCGACGGGGAACAGGAGAGTGAGGGGGAATTGACCAATGCTCGTGGCTATACCTATTCGGTGGCGATGAAGCGATCGCTCCACCACGATGGAGCGGGTAACTTATTTCTGGTGGGCGTGATCCATGACATCACTCACCGTAAGCGCATGGAAGAGGAATTGCGACGGACAGCCGCAGAACTGGTGCAATCTAATGCCGAATTGCGCCAAGCTGGGGATAATTTACGTCACATGGCTTACCATGATCCCCTCACAGGTTTACCCAATCGTAAATTATTCCAAGAACGATTTATTCAGTCCATTGAGTGGGCCGAAACCAATCAACATGTGGTAGCCTTGCTATTCTTAGATTTAGATGGCTTTAAGCTTATTAATGACACCCAAGGTCATGTTGTGGGCGATTTACTGCTGAAATCGGTGGCCCAGCGCTTGAAGGGCTGTTTACGGGGCAGTGACACCGTTGCCCGTTTAGGGGGCGATGAATTTGTAGTGATTTTGCCCGGTATCCCCGAATCTCAGGTCGATCGGGTGGCCAAGAAAATTCTCAAAACCCTCGCCCAGCCGTTTGTCATCCAATCCCACTCCGTTACCATAACCACCAGCATTGGCATTAGCCTCTATCCCTTTGATGGCAAGCAGTTTGATAAGTTGATCGTTGAAGCGGATCAGGCGATGTATCGGGCCAAAGAAGCGGGTAAAAACCAATACATGTTTGCCCATCACATTCCTTCCTGAAAATAATGGGTAAGTCGCATCGGATGATAAAAAATGGGGCTAGCTTTGGGGTTGGTGTCAGGTTTGGCCCACTACGCCAGTTGCTGCCGTAAAAAAGGAATTAAGGCTTCATTCACCTTTTCTGGCCAATCTTCTTGGGCATAGTGCCCTACCTGGTCCAATTTGACCAGTTTGCCATCGCTTAGGGCGGTGGCAATGGATTCAACCGCTTCTACTGGAAGCCACGGGTCGGATAGTCCCCAGAGGATGAGGGTGGGTTTATCCCATTGGGCTAGCCCTGCCTGAATTTCGGCGGTGGTGGTTTTAAGTTGGAGTCTTTGGACTGCGGCTAGGAGGGCGCGACCCGTATCCGAGGTTTGTAAAAAGGGGCCGCGGTACACATCCAAATCCTCATCGTCCACTTGATATGGACCACCGCCTTCGAGGGTGCGGTCTACCAATAGGGGATCTTGGGTGATCATATCGCCTATAAAGGGCCAGCCCATTTGCTGAATTTTGAAGGGAAGTTTGTGTTCGGTGGAGATGGGGGCGTTGCAGATGACTAAACGTTCAACCCGATCGCCATTTCTCAAGGCATATTGAATCCCGACCGATCCTAAAAATCCCTGGGCTACAATCACACACTGGTCAATGTCCAACGTATCCAAAAACTGCGCCAATGCCTCGATGTAAGCATCGGGGGTGTAGGCAAAATCCCACCGATCGGGGCGGGCGGAAAATCCCATCCCTAGCCAATCGGGAGCGATCGCCCACCGTCCGGTTTCAGTGGCGATCGCCGGCAGGGTGTGACGCCAACTATAGCTTTGGGACACAAGGCCATGGAGCAGGACCACAGGGGGTTTATCCGTTGGGGTAGTGGGTTTGACTTCACGCACTAACCAATCAAACTCTCCCACTTTGATAAATGTTTCGGCGATCGCCACAGCCCTTTCCTCCACCCCAGTCATTAACAACTTATCAGTGTGATCCGTGTGATCCGTTCAGGATGATCTGTTGTGATTCACGCCCAGATCTTTCCCATGGCCGACCCACACCGTACCAATATCCTACAACTATCCGTGGTCACTCGATGCCGTTAGCAGGCTGTCCTCAGTGTTGAGGGCATAGCCATGGACCCGTTAGGGAAGACACCAGTAGGAACTTCGGGGCAAGTGAATGAGGTTGGTTTAGTTAACCCAGAACTCTCTAGGCCCATATTTTGCCCCATATTTTGCCCCATGTTTTGTCGAGAGGACCGTAAAATGAGTTGGGTCTTACAAAAGTAAAACCCGCATTCCACATTCGTGTTTTCGTATATCTGCCGCTTAGATTTAGAGAGGACTTTTCATG
>JAYKIC010000191.1:0-2565 GCA_035284985.1 Leptolyngbyaceae cyanobacterium | reverse complement strand
GATGAGATGAAGGGCAATTCTCGTCGCCGGGAAATCAGCAGTGCGCGGCAGTTGGGGATGTATCTGATGCGTCAGCACACGGATTTGAGCTTGCCCAAAATTGGGGAATTTTTCGGTGGCAAGGACCACACCACGGTGATGTATAGTTGCGATAAAGTGGCTAAGCAGTTGGAAAAGAACCCTGAGTTGGACCGCACGATAAAACAGGTTAGTGAGCGCTTAGGGGTGCGGCTCTAGTCCGGCGAAAGTCACTTTTATCATTGAATCACTATCGTGGAAATCGCAGTCATGGAAATGACTAGAAGAGAGGGAACAGCCTTTGCGTGAATGACATTTGATGTCACAATAGGGAGCAGTCACTCATAATTTTTTGTAAGCATCCAGCTTTGTGTCAGTTGGGGAGACTTACAAAGGTTTTGTCTTGTTAACACCTTTGGAAAAGTTTTAGGAAAGTCCGTGAGTTCAACTGCCACCATCAATTCTGCTACCCAATCTGCTAGTCCTGTTGATTCTAAACCGCCCCTAACGGTTACTCGACGGGCTGTTTTTCCCTTCACCGCCATTGTGGGTCAGGATGAGATGAAATTGGCGTTGTTGCTCAATGTCATTGATCCTAAGATTGGTGGGGTGATGATTATGGGCGATCGCGGCACTGGAAAATCGACCACCATTCGCGCCCTAGCCGATGTATTGCCAGAGATCGAGGTGGTGGCCGATGATCCCTTTAATAGCCATCCCCATGATCCGGACCTGATGACCGATGAGATTCGGCAACGGTTAGCCCAGCAGGACGTGATCCCGGTGGCGAAGAAAAAGGTCCAAATGGTGGATCTGCCTCTGGGGGCTACCGAAGATCGGGTTTGTGGCACCATCGATATTGAGAAGGCATTGTCTGAAGGGGTACGGGCCTTTGAGCCAGGATTGTTGGCTCAGGCAAATCGTGGCATCCTGTACGTGGATGAGGTGAATTTGCTGGACGATCACCTGGTGGATGTGTTGCTAGATTCTGCTGCTTCTGGGTGGAACACCGTAGAGCGGGAAGGGGTGTCCATTCGCCACCCCGCCCGGTTTGTCATGGTGGGATCTGGCAACCCGGAAGAAGGAGAATTGCGTCCCCAGTTGTTAGACCGATTTGGGATGCACGCCGAAATCCGCACGGTGAAAGACCCGGAACTACGAGTCAAAATTGTGGAAGAGCGGACTACATTTGACCAAGATCCGAAGGTTTATTTGGAGCAGTATGCTACGCAGCAAGATGACATTCAACAACAGATTATTAATGCCCAGAATCTGCTAAATTCTGTCACCATTGACTATGATCTGCGGGTCAAAATTTCCCAAGTGTGTGCCGAGTTGGATGTGGATGGCCTACGGGGAGATATTGTGACAAACCGGGCCGCTAAGGCGATCGCCGCCCTAGAAGGTCGCACTGAAGTCACCGTAGACGATATTCGTCGGGTGATCGTGCTCTGCTTGCGTCACCGCCTGCGGAAAGATCCCTTGGAATCCATCGACTCTGGTTACAAAGTCAACAAGGTATTCTCCGAAGTATTTGGCATTGCAGAGGATAGCTGAGTGTGAACCCCGGTTTCTGCCTCGTTCCCAGTGTCTTGCTGAGACTGGATCTAGAAACTCTGCCTCGGTTTAAGCTGGAACCAGAAGCTATGCAGAACTGAGGTTCTGGGTAACAATTATGACCACTCGGATTTTGGGCCTGGACCCAGGTTTAGCGATTTTGGGTTTTGGGATCATTGATGCCACCGCTGCTACTGCTGGCAAGAAGGAAGCGATCGCCCCCCTCGACTATGGCATTATCGAAACCCCAGCCAATACCCCATTGGGCGATCGCCTGATCATCCTTCACGATGATTTGCACAGTGTGATTAATCAATGGCAACCGGATTGGGTGGCCGTGGAAAAGCTATTTTTTTACCGCATGGGCAATACGATTCAGGTAGCCCAAGCTAGGGGGGTAGTGATGCTCGTCCTAGCACAACACCAGTTGCCCTATGTGGAGTTTACTCCCGCCCAGGTCAAGCAAGCCTTAACGGGCTACGGCAATGCAGATAAACAGGCCGTGCAGCAAGCGGTGGCCCAAGAACTGGGGTTAGCCACCATTCCTCGACCCGATGATGCCGCCGATGGCTTGGCGATCGCGATCGCCGCCTGGTTTCAGAAATAATACGTATCCTCAATATAGCGGTAAACCGAACTCAACAGCATAAGTCACCAGAGAAGACTAAAAGTATATGAGGTTACTACCACACAAGCTTCAAAGCTTAGCGAGGAAATTAGCCGTATCATCCGTGTCATCCGAGTGTAGTCGAGTCGAAGCATTCATGAGAGCCTCGAAGGAAGGGGCATCTTCGCGAAAAATAGCCAGATCAAACCAAAACGTAGTTCCAGTGCCCACTTCACTCACCAGATGAACCGTACTGTGGTGTTTAGACACAATATTCCGCACAATCGATAGCCCCAATCCCGTACCTTCCAGGGTATGAACCCGATTTTCCACCCGGAAAAAGCGATCAAACAACACCGCCTGATCCTCCGGCTCAATGCCAA
>JAYKIC010000190.1:0-3164 GCA_035284985.1 Leptolyngbyaceae cyanobacterium | reverse complement strand
TGGAAACGTTTTATCAGGAGCTAGCGACCCAAGAGATTTCTAAGGCTGAAGCCCTGCGCCAAGCCCAGATTCGTATCCTCCAGGAACCGCAATTTCGCCGACATCCCTATTACTGGGCTGCATTTATTTTGGTGGGCAATTGGCTGTAGGGACTTACCGTTCCTGGCCACTGGGTTATTTCTCTGCGCTAGGGGTCGCGGCACCACATCTGTGTGCCCTCATAATCAACCCACCATATCCACAAGGCTTAAGCTAACTATCTGATAGTAAATCTTCAAAAAAAGCGTCTAGAACAACCGATGGATCGAGCCTTTGACTATTTCTAGGTGAAAGATGGGACGAAGACGGAATTTCCCCGACCCCTTCATCGACCTTCTCGGAACTAACCATTTCCTCCGAACAATCTTTATGCCGATCAGGGAAAAATGACTTTGTTGATTCTAGGGTTTTTGGTCTTAATTCTAGTGATTCATTCATGGTGCTATTCAATCGTATGCTACAACGTTTCAAGCAGATAACTTAATCTAAAATTTAACTAAATGCACCATGTTAATTGCTGAACTCTGATATGACCTTTTTGATAGGTGCGTTACATAGATTCAATAATGCCCAAAATATCTGTGATCCATATCATTTTATACCGGGTAAACACTGAAAACTATCCCTAAATCAAAGCCTGTGGTTCAGTAAGCTCACGGTTTATTTGTTTGGAAATTTTAATACTATCAAAAGTAACGATAATATAAGCAACCACCCAGTGTACTTGCTTTTTTAGAGCTGCTAGAGAAATTAAATACAAGTTACCAGACTTGTGAAAAAATTATTTTCTGGATTTAATTACTTTTTAATCTTTGGGTAGATAGTAAACGTTTTTTTGAATGGAGTTGGGAGTGTCTTTTCAAAGTAGGGATTGGGCTAAGTATGCGCGTACCATGGGTTGTTTTAGAGTCAAGTGCTAACTTGAAATTGTTTAAGACGTTTTGGTGCGGGGAGGTTGTTGAAACTGTAATGTTTCAAGGGCATTTTTATCGATTGGTCCACAAATTCTCACGCGGTAAACGGTTGGAAGGATATGAGTATGCCAATCATCTGGCACAGCACTATCGAGTTTTAATTACGCTTGCAGGAGCTAATGGGAACAGCAAGCATTTATATAGTATCTGGGCGGACACTTGGGATAGATTGCCAGAAGAAAATCCATCGACTAAAAGTCGATTAGCTATAGCGCTGACAGCATCTTCATAGGACACTCAAATTAGTTTTCCTTAGTCCGCTGTTGCGGACTTTATTTTTATCGCCGCGATTTTAAGCATCACTAATGGTTGCAAACGGGTTCTCAAAAGGGAAACGGAGTCTCAAGTATCAATAACCATTCTCCGCGTTGCTCATCCCAAACAGGGGTATCTGTTACCCCTATCACGTATGGTCCCCAGTAGCGACGGGACCCATCCTGGGCGAAAGCGGTAACAATATCTCCCGATTGCACCCAAAATTGTCCATCTGGGACCGCTAAGACTAGACCTTCTTCATGGCCTTCCCGTGGCACAAAATCCCAATGGATGGGTTCACCATATTGGGTTTGGGCTGTTCGGGCTAGGGCAATATCCTCAACCATGAAACTGGTCGAATCTGGAGTATCAGAAGTATTTGCTAATTCCACGGGTAAATTAGCAATAGATGAAGTTTCGTTGATACGGGGCAGTAGGGCAACCCGTATCGGATGATAGGTTTGATTACGAACTCGTAATGTTCCAGCTTGGTACGGAATGACGGGTTCAGAGGGAAGAATGGCGCTGGCTAAGGGAGTGGAAGGGGGGAGTGGTGAAAAAATCCCCAATGACCATGATTTTGAGTAAACGGAAAATAGGGAGGAGGCGATCGCCACTCCAATCCCAATCCCAACACCAATATTCAACCCAGAGTAACGGGCATTTCGGCTGAAGCCTACCAGCTTAGCGGTCGCAGGGCTAAAGGCATGGAACGCGAGTGATATTCCTTTAGGTAAGGCATTGCACCACTGCAACCATCGATTTCGGCAAAAAATAGACTGGGGCGAAGAACTTAGCACGGTTGGCTCCCATTAAGCATCACACTTTCTAGTGTAGTTATTTCTACTGTAGTCATTTCTACGGAGGATTGGTGTACTATCGGCAAAGATCATCATATTTTGTGAAAATATGATGATTTGATAGGATCACTTGACACTCAAACCCTGTAATGATTCGAGTAGTGTCATCGATTTTACGCTTTCACGCCAATTTTACCCCTGGTTTAGGGGCGGAAGGATTGGTTTGGGGATGGGCTTGTAAGTTGGCTTGGGCATTGCGACGTAGCATGGTTGGTTTAATCCGCCGAAATGCCGAGGCTGGAAACTGTCGCTCATACCCTTCATCGGAAATCGTTGCTAAATCGATCAAGAGCGGGGCTACGTTATCCGGGTAGGGCTGAAAATCTGGCACATCGGTTTCCTGAGAAAATCGCTGATTCCAGGGACAAACATCTTGACAAATATCACAACCCGCAACCCAGCCGTTTAGGTGGGGGGCGATCGCGTCCGGCAGTTTTTCCGCCCGATTTTCGATGGTGTGGTAGGCGATACAGCGGTTGGCATCGACGACGAAGGGCTGGGCGATCGCCCCCGTGGGACAGGCTTCAATGCAACGGGTGCAGGTGCCACAATGGGCCGTGTGGGGGCGATCGGGTTCCAGCACCACATTGGTTAGCACTTCTCCCAAGAACACCCACGATCCATATTCACGGGTAATCAGATTACTATTTTTCGCAATCCAGCCCAGCCCAGCCTGCTCTGCCCACACTTTATCCTGGATCGGCCCCGTATCGGCATAGTACTTGACGTGCAGGTCGTAATCCTGATCCCCGGCCTGAGTCTGCATCCAAGCCACCAATGCTTTCAGTTTTTTCTGCATCACCCGATGGTAGTCTCGACCCCAACCGTAGCGGGATAATTTGGCATATTCCTGCCCTTCGGGGTGCTGATGGGGGGTGTAATAATTAAGCGCCACACAAATCACAGATTGCACATTAGGCAGAACTTGGCGTATGTTTTGGCGGCGGGGATCGCTCATCCAGGCCATATCAGCGTGGTAGCCGTGGGAGAGCCAGGTGGTTAGGGGGTGGGTGGGTGAGTGGGTGGGTGAGTGGGT
>JAYKIC010000189.1:0-4772 GCA_035284985.1 Leptolyngbyaceae cyanobacterium | reverse complement strand
CAATTCAAATACGGGGTCGAGGGCAATGGGAGCGTCGCTGCTAATCTGTTGCCGATCGATACTGGGAAAATTGGTGATGGTGATGCTAGCGGTCTGAAAACTCCAAGCCAAATCCTCAGTCAACTGATGGCCATTCAAATCCGCCAACCCCGCTTTCAGCCGCACTTGAAACCGGGCCGCCGTGGGCAACGCCTGCTCTGGTACAAATCCCACCATCCTAGGCGTGAGGAACCGAAACTGTCCCGGAATTTCGGGCACCAGTTCAAATTGGTCTAACACCGCTTGCTGAGACGGATCATCCAATTGTTGCAGCGGAATCAGCGGGTCGCTGAAGTACACCCGAATTTGCGAGAGAGACGTGGCCGTATCCGTCGGGCTGATGGACTCAATCCAATCGGGCAACTCCGGTAGCGGCAGTGCCTCCACCGCTGGGAGAGGCCGCTGAAGATTGGTGGCAGGGGCCGTGGGCACAGGAGCTTGATTGGTGGGACTGGCTCCGCCATCTGCTTCCCCTTGGCTGGCAGGACGACAGGCTGCCAGGGTGAACGCCAAACATAGACCAATCAGAAAAAATTGCCAGAATCGAAATTTTCTGGAACTGCGGTGGCGATACCGACGGGGCATGGGTAGTGTCCTCTTGTTGTCCTTTGGGCTGATCCTCTGGATATCTTGAGAGTGGATACCTTGGAGGGCGATCGCCAATTTTCACCATTACCTGACAGGCGACCGAACATCTCTGTAATAGCGTGATGGCGATCGCCCTTGGGCAAAAGTGGACATTTCTTAACTATCCTTCCGCTTGAATCCAACGGCGAACAGCCCGAATCACTTGATTTTCACTTTGGCTTTTGCGCCAATCTAAAAACTCATTCAACTTCGCGGAAGATAGATTGGGAAAGACTTGGCTGGTCGCTAATTCTTCATAATCATCAGAACCAAGGCCATAAATAACCAAGCCCCTGTGTTTAGTGTAGCGCCAGACCTCAGGCACCTTCAGCGCTTGATAAATCGGCATTCGCTGGGTAGAGGGGCTAGTAATATCCACTTCAATCACCAAATCGGGCGGTAAATCTGCCGAAATCTGCGGATCAAGTCCCTCCAACTGCAACGCATTCTGAATATAAAATCCCGTGTCTGGCTCTGCCCCTTTTTTCAATGCTTCATTATCTAAGGTGGTGGAGCCAATATTAACGACTTCAAGGTTGAGTTCTTCAGTCAATGTGGTCACAATCCGGGCCAACAATCGATTAATGATCTCGTGCAGTGTAGACGGCATTTTGAGAACCAGAACCCCCTGATCGTAGGCGAGGCGAGTTGAACGGTGGTCCCCCATGTCAGCCAATATTGCTTGATAGGTTTGCCAACTAATATTGGACAACACAACGGTCTGGGTGAGTTGTCCCTCGGTGGTATCCAACTCTAGTTCGCTAATTTGACTGGGTGCAAAAACCATTTCAATTGACCCATCGGTATGGTTGTGAACTTAATTTGTGAACTTATTTTAGGCGATCGCCCCCTCTCTTCCCAAAATCCCCAATCCAAAATCTAAAATTGAGCGATCGCCCCCTCTCTTCCCAAAATCCCCAATCCAAAATCCAAAATCTAAAATTGAGCGATCGCCCCACTTCCCCACTCAAAACCAACAACTCAAAACGCCCCAACCCTTTAACGCCCCAAAATCCAAAATCCAAAATCCAAAATCTAAAATTCCTTCCTTCTTCGCCCAATCTCCGCCATCGGCAACAACAACGTATCCTCAATCTCCTGCCGCGTTGCCTTCGTCACATAACAATCGCTATTGAGACACTTCACTAGTAGCTTATTGGCCTCATAATACTGCTGTAGTTTTGACCGTTGCTCCTCAGTCAACTGCCAGTCATGACCAATATTACGATGCTCAATCATCACGGTCCGTCAATCAGCAGTCCATGTTTCACCATGCTCTTGCCACCAATGCCTAAATTGTTTTATATCATCATACGGCAGCACAGACACACGACTTCGATAGGCAAACCCCTTCGCCATAGTTGGAAGGGGTTTTGTACAATAGTGAAACAGATTAAAGAAGTAGCATGACCGTCACCCTCGCCATCACATCAATTTCTCTTGAAATGGGATTCAAAGCCCTCTCCGATCCGTTGCGGTTGCAGATTATTGACTTGCTGCAAGAACAGGAGTTGTGTGTATGTGATTTGTGCGATCGCCTCCAAGTCCGCCAATCCAAACTCTCCTTCCACCTCAAAACTCTTAAAGAAGCCGGATTGTTACGGGCTACCCAACAAGGAAAATGGGTCTATTACAGTCTCAACCTGCCCCAATTCACCGTCTTAGAACAGTATTTAGCCGATCTGCGCCAACTTAGCCCCATGCGTCCCCCACGGGTTTGTTCAGAAGACTAACCCCTGAAGCTGGGTGCAGCATCTCAAAGTATCGTTACGCCCTTCCCACTGCAAGGTGCCTTGTCACGCACCCGACACTTGATCAAATCAACTTTATTTGATTTGATGGTAATATTCTTCCTATGTGTCGCTAAAGGCACCTTATTCATTATTCATTAATTTGTATGGCCACTAATCAAACTCAACCTATCTCAAACGCCTTCCAAGCAGGTGGAACTTTGAGCGTTTTTGAGCGCTACCTGACGGTTTGGGTGTTTCTCTGCATTGTGGCAGGCATCATCTTGGGCCGATTCTTTCCGGGTATCGCTGAAACCTTGGATGCCATGAGCGTTTACCAAGTGTCCGTACCCATTGCTATCTGTCTGTTTTTCATGATGTATCCCATCATGGTCAAGATTGATTTTTTCCAGGCTAAGCGGGCGGTTCAAACCCCCAAGCCCGTGGTGTTAACCCTGGTGGTGAACTGGTTAATTAAACCCTTTACCATGGTGGCCTTTGCCCAGTTTTTCCTCGGTTGGCTATTCCAACCGTTACTGTCAGGGACGGAACTGATTCGCGGCATGGAAGTGACCCTGGGCAACTCCTACATCGCGGGATCAATTTTGCTGGGAATTGCTCCCTGCACGGCCATGGTACTGATGTGGGGCTACTTGTCCTACAGCAATCAGGGACACACCTTGGTGATGGTGGCGATTAATTCCCTGGCCATGTTGTTTTTATATGCACCTTTAGGGGGATGGTTGCTATCCGCTAATAATTTGGTGGTGCCATGGAAAACCATTGGGCTATCGGTGCTGGTATACGTAGGGTTGCCGCTGTTGGCCGGATCGGTGTCCCGCATTTGGATTTTGCGTCACAAGGGTAAGGATTGGTTTGAGCAGGTGTTTCTCAAGTATCTGAATCCAGTAGCGATCGCCGCTCTCCTGATCACCTTAATCCTCTTGTTTGCCTTCAAAGGGGAACTGATTGTTAACAACCCCTTCCATATTTTATTGATTGCGGTTCCGTTGTTTATCCAAACCAATTTTATTTTTTTGATTACCTATGTGGCTGCCCAAAAAATGAAGTTGGTATATGAAGATGCCGCTCCTGCTGCTTTGATTGGGGCTAGTAATCATTTTGAGGTGGCGATCGCCACCGCTGTCACCTTATTTGGTCTGAATTCCGGTGCTGCCCTTGCCACGGTGGTTGGCGTTCTAATCGAAGTGCCTGCAATGTTAATGTTGGTGGAAATTTGCAAACGCACCGCTTTCTGGTTTCCCCGCGAACCGGAAAAAGCCACCCTTACCGATCCCCGTTGTGTACGTCCTTTGGGATAGTTTGAAATCAATCCAGTAAAAGAGGTTTTTGGGATGAAACGTGTCATGTTTGTGTGTAAAAAAAATTCCTCCCGTTCCCAGATGGCGGAGGGATTTGCCAAAATTTTAGGTGCTGGAAAAATTGCTGTAGTTAGCTCAGGGCTAGAAGCCAGTCAGGTGCGTCCAGAGGCGATCGCCACCATGAAAGACATTGGCATTGATATCAGCAACCAGACTTCTAATGCCCTCAGCGAATTTAAACCAGAGGATTTCGATGCGGTTATTTCCCTCTGTGGTTGTGGTGTTAACTTACCTCCAGAGTGGTTAACCCGGACCTATTTTGATGATTGGCAATTGGAAGATCCGGCTGAAAAACCAGAGATTTTTCCTGAAGTGCGGGACCAAATTAAGGAGCGAGTGACCGCATTGATTGAGAAATTAACCTGAGTGATTAGTCGTTAGTTATTATTAGCTAAGCCCCTATTCTTTAAAATTTCACTCTTCTAGTTACCCATGAGTTTTGAACATAAACCCCGCATTCTTTTCCTGTATGGCTCTTTGCGGGAACGTTCCTACAGTCGCCTTTTAGCAGAAGAAGCGGCTCGAATTATTGAGGACTTTGGAGCCGAGGTCAAATTTTTCGACCCCCGTGGTCTGCCATTATTCGGGGCGGAACCTGATAGCCATCCTAAAGTGCAGGAATTGCGGGAACTATCCCTGTGGTCTGAAGGGCAAGTGTGGTCTAGCCCGGAACTCCACGGGAATATTTCAGGGTTGATGAAAACACAGATTGACTGGATTCCCCTCAGCCTTGGCGCAGTCCGCCCGACTCAGGGGCGCACATTGGCGGTGATGCAGGTTTCCGGTGGTTCCCAGTCCTTTAATGCGGTGAATACCCTGCGAATTTTGGGACGGTGGATGCGAATGTTTACGATTCCCAACCAATCGTCCGTAGCCAAAGCCTATCAGGAATTTAATGAGGATGGCACGATGAAGGACTCACCCTACCGCGATCGCGTCGTTGATGTGATGGAGGAATTGTATCGGTTTACCTTACTATTACGGGAACAGGTTG
>JAYKIC010000188.1:0-6595 GCA_035284985.1 Leptolyngbyaceae cyanobacterium | reverse complement strand
AGAAAACGTTGTAGGCATGATTTTCCAAACGGGCCACCAGTTCTTTGGGGGTGGGCTGTACCAGGGTGTCTACGGAACAGGAGGCGATCGGGGCAAATCCTTGGCTATGTAACCTGGCTCCGGTGGATCGTTCCAGTGCCCGGGTGAGAGCATCAGCATCTTGTTCCAATTTAAGCCGGGTGGAAAATGGGATGGGAGCGGCGATCGCCCTTTCCCCCGGCTGCCCGTAACTATCCTGCCCTAGGACTAACAAAACCTTGAGCGACTGCTCAGAAGGAAGTTGGGGCAAGGGGTCCACCGCAGCGGTTGTACGGCTAAAGAGAATTTGCTGTCCCAAAGACATGGCTTGCATTCCAGGTTCAGATTGCATGGTTTCCCAGGGTAAACCAATCAACAGGGGATCACGAATATCTAAGCGCACCCGCAGGGGTTTACCTAGCCCCAAGGCAATCCCTTGGCTATGATCCAGACTGCCTTTAATAGAGCCATCGAATAGCCATTGCCACAGTTCAATCCCCAACTGCTGCATGATCCGACTGCTGTAGTTCATTAAGGAACCATCGGGTTCTGGCATCGATACCGGGGGTAAGGAATCATCGCTAGGCAAATCCACCAGAATCGTGGAAAACATCTCTTGCCAAGTTCGCCAGGTTTGACTGAGGCTAGGGGGCCAGTGGCGATCGCGATGCACATAGCCACCTGGAAAGGGCGCGTTTAAAACCCAAACCGCATAATGTCCCTGAGACTCATCCAAACGACGAACCGCTACGCTAAGGCACAGATCAGGAGAAAATGGCATGTAAGGTGACTAACAGCTAACTCTTAAAGTGTATAAGGTTCAACGGGTATAAGTTTAAACAACCAGATTTTAAATAACCAACTTAAATAACCAATCCTACTTATTCTTGGGAACGGTTTGGGGGCAAAGGACATAGCTCCCTGGCAGTAGATGGGGCAGACTGGTTTTGGACAACGGACCGGAGGAGGGATTCCGGTACCCAGCCCACGGTCCCTGCTGCCAGATCGGCGGTTGGAGTAGACGGGCTGGCTGAGGTGGGCACCATACAAAGCTGGACCTCTAACCATCGTCCAGCCATCAGCATGACCCTCTCGCCGGAAGTTGCCGAAGAACCATCACTGACCGTCAAATCCCCATTGGCAGAAGAACCATCGGTGGCACGGTCATCAGCCAGAGTATTAGCGCCCCCCTGTTGGGATTCTAGGTTAGAAGATAAATCGGAGTTCGGATCTGGCACTTCAAAACTCCCCCTAACCACCAAGATACTACCCCATGGAATTGTACCTAATACTTCAGCTTGCGGCACTGAGGATGAGGGGAATAGGGTCGGATCTGAGTAATCTGGCGCTGAATCTAATGCCAAAAGTTGCAGGGGCGATTGACTGGCTAGGTCGGGGGAAGAATCACTATCCGCTGATGTAGCGGGGGGAAAGGCTTGGATCTGAACAACACGACCAACGCTAAGGGACGAATTATCGATGGTTCCATTCGATTCATCCCGGCCATCATCGTCGGTATCAGGGGAACGACGAGGAGACTCAATGCCCAAAATGGCGTGGACGCGATCGCTAATGGACGGTACCCAAACATAGGCCAAAAGGCTGACCATCCCCAAACTGGCGATCGCCCCCGCCACTACCATCACTCGCACTAGGATTGAGGGCGGCGGGGCCGCAGCTTGCTCCACTCCAGCATCAGCCCTAGTGCCATCTGGAGCAGCCGTCGGCCCAGTCTCAAGGTTTAAACGCTGTAACCCAATGGCTGGGGTGGAGACATCAGCCCGATTGGAGTCAGCATTGGGGTTAGGGTCTGGGGGCAAACCCTCTGCCGCCACCTGAGGGTTGGTCATGGCAGTCGATGGGCTAGAACCACGGGTTCGCATAACAGTGCCAGGGTTGGCGGTTCGAGGGCGATCGCTTGGGGTAGGGGCAACCCCTGAAATTCCGCCCATCTCCTGGGAATCCGGTAGGGGCGATAGATCGGTGATGGGGCGACGACGGGCAGTCCCAGGACGCTGGCTTGATGGAGTTCTAGCCGCAGTCGCCTCCCCATCCTGGGTGATAAAGGCGGACAAGTCTATCACGCCAGCCAATGGCGCTGGGGCGGTTTGACGCACTTGCCAATGGATCAGGCCAACGGTAACGTTGTCATGACCGTTGTGGGTATTGGCCAAATCGACTAACTGCTGACTAACCGTTCCTAAATCGGACGCTTCGCCCAACAGGACGGGACGTAAAACCGCCTCCCAACAAGACTCGATCAGGTCTTGATCACTCAAACCATCCGAGCAAAGCAATAATAATCCCTCGCCTTCCAAAATCAAACGCTGTACGGTGGGGTAAAGGTTTTTGGATGCGCTCATACCCAACGCCTGCACCAGTGCGCCGGAATTCGGCTGATATAAAATGCTGCGATAGGTGCCATAGCCAAGGCGGGTTTCGCGGGATACCACGTCATCATCGAGGGTGAGTTGGTGACAGCCCCACTGGGTCACCCAATAGGCACGGCTATCCCCAACATGGGTGATATAACAATCACGACCGTGGAGCAATCCCATGACAACGGTGGTGCCCATGCGTTGGCGATCGCGTCGTTGGTTATCATCGTTGGTTTGGCTAATGACATCATTGGCTTGGGCGATCGCCTGCTTCAAATCGGCTTGAATAGCGGCAATTTTAGCCAATCGGTGGGTGGACTGGCGGACTTGCTGGGCAATTGTTTTAATTGCTAGATCCGACGCTATGGCCCCCCCTTGATGACCGCCAATGCCATCACAAACGATCACGAGACCGCCATCCTCCTGGCTATTGAGGATGTCCTCCAACCCCATCACACTGCCTTCGGCAGGAAAACAAGCATCTTCATTGGCACCGCGACTTGGTCCCTTATCAGTTTGAGTGGCAATCCCAATCCGGAGGGTCTGCGATCGCCCAATCTGGTCAATGGCATCCCCCAAAATATCCTGCAACACCATCGGATCAGCTAAACGGCCCTCGATCATATGCTGACAGAGGGCTTGACCAAAATCCTGAATTGCAGGGGCCGCCTGCGTCATCAGATCTAACCAAAATACCCCTAATTGCACCAAGGTTGGGACAGATATGGCACTCGGACTCTCTCCCGGTGAACGGGAAGTTAAGGTGGTGGGGTTTAAACCAAAGCGCAGTTCTAGAATACGGATTAGTGGACCCTCTACCCGAATCAAATGCGCCTTAAGCAAAGTGGCCGCCACCTGCTCCGAGGCCAAGGGGGGCCACAGTCGAGCCAGTTGCCATAACCAGTGCAATTGTTGAGCAGCAGAGGCATGGGGCCAAGCCCGGTGGAGAGATGGCAATAAGCAGGGTGAATGCTTTGGCAGGGGATCGGGCTGGGTGTTTCGGGATGGGTCTACTGGATAGATCTGGGTGGGAGCAGCCACCAAAGATAGCAAGGCAGCATTTTCTAGGAGCAGCAAGCGCGTCACCTCCCCAGATTTGAGTTCGGCATCCACCCAACCATACACTTGGGGCAAATGGATCTGATGCGAAATCAAATGGAGATAGGGCAAAACGGTCTTAGGGACATCCACCAGAGTACCGGGGGGAATACCGGGCTGCTGATCCAGAAAAATCCGGGACGCTTTACAGCGGTAACGTCCTGATATAACCTCCCCTGGGGTAAACGTGTCCGCTTGATAACCCACAGCCCAAAGCAACCGTCTTGGCAATGGTGCCCGACATCGATGGCAAAAGCGATCGGTCTCAGCATTAGATGCTTGACAAGTGTGGTTGGGGCACTGAATCATTCCGATGGCATGGAGCGTAAACTAAAAGGACAGGTACAATTTACGACACCATTCATTGGGCATCTGCTCAAACCTAGTGTCACGTTATTGGGAAAGGGATGGATAGAAACTGCACTACGCCGAAATGGAGGAAATAGGGGCGGGTTATCACCATCACTTTATCCTACACGGTTTCATCCGTTGAAACTTTGGGTAAGCCTAAACTATAGTTCATCACACGACTATTGAGGTTATAGGATAGTTTCCCCTCTTGTAGGAGCGATCGCACAAAATGTTCCAAATCCGAACCAATCCGTCGCAGATTATAGTCGGTCAACTCATCGCCTTCGTAGGCTTCCACCAACTCATCAAACTTACGGCGAACCGATTCTAGGGCCGTTTCGTCCCAGTTAAGTTCATTATCGGGATCGATATCCAGTGTGAGCTTGTCCGCACTGGGGACCAATTGATCATTAACGATCTCTGCACCGAAAATGTGAATATGACGGGTGGTGGTTGATTTGAGCAACATAATCGCAATAGAGGTAGTTTTAAGTTGACTCTGCAAAAGAGACATTTACTAGTATACCCAGTGATGGATTGTCCGTTTGGTTCTCTTGCAGTTAGCACCCTAACCTATAGAATAACGCGATGCCAACCTAACGTTAAGGAATTGGATGGAACGACGCTCTACCCCCATCGGAACAACGCACCTCTCACTCCGGTCTATAGGTAAACGGTAAGAGCCGTGTGCAGCCATCGAGCATCTGAACCCATGGGCTAATCGCTACAATATAGCAGGACAGCCAGAGGCGGGGAACAATGGAGGAGGAACAATGAAGAAGTCATGGCAGCATCTGGTTTGGCTTGCGCCAAGCGGGGCCATGTTAATGGTCTGTTTGATGGTACTGAGTGTATGGCGAGTTGGGAGCCAGTGGACGGAAAGTCTGACAGCAGGCATTGGGAGTCTATTCAACCCCCCTGCGCCGAAACCTGAGATTGAAGAAACCCGTGCCATGATTTTGCAGCAGATCCAGGGAGTCAGTGAACTGACGACGGCGGTGTTGACCGTGGAGTCGGTGGTGCCGACGAAGAGCGATCGCATCCTTGGCTCCTATGTCATTGGTACCACTCGATTACTCTACATTGCCCACGGTGAGGTTCGGGCTGGGATTAACCTCAACGATCTGGCACCGGAAGATATCACCGTAGTTGACGATACGCTACAAATTCAACTACCACCACCGATGATTATTGACCACAAGGTTGACGTGGAGCGTTCACGGGTTTACGACTACGATCGGGGATTTTTGGGGTTGGGACCGGACGTAGCACCAGCGTTACAAACCTTGGCCCAGCAGGAAACCTTGGATCAATTAATCCTAGCAGCCTGTGACTATCAGTTATTGGAGGATGCGAATCAGAGGGCGATCGCCGTCCTGTCCCAACTCTTTGATGCCACCGGACATTACGAAACAGTCATTGTCAACACCCAACCCCCTTTGCCAGAAACCTGCGCCATTCAGGAATCATAACCATAGAAATTTGCCCCCCAATCAGCAACAACAAGAATTACATTAAATTTGCTCCATTTGGGTCATTTTCAGGTACCGTTTTCACGTAACTGTTCTTTGGTACGACCCAAGGCAGTTGGTCAAACTTGTCGAAGAAGCTGGTGCGGATCTACTGAGGGGTTCAAGTTCCTATTTGCCCACTATTAGCGCACAGCTTAATGGCAGGGTTATGGGGGCAAACGCAAACGCTATGCTGAATCTGGTTTCCTTTGTTGGTATTTTTGGTCTGTGCTTCATTGCCTGGTGCTTCTCAGAAGATCGGCGCGATATTCCGTGGAAAGTGTTGGCCTGGGGTATTGGGCTTCAGTTGGTCATTGGGGCATTAGTATTTTTGGTCCCCCCGACGCGAGATTTAGTGTTAGTCCTGAATGATCTCCTCAATGGGGTGATTGATGCCTCGGAAGCGGGGGCACGGTTTCTCTTTACCGATTTGTTTGTACCCCAACCCGGTGGAGGTCCATCGGGGCCAATGCTCGCTGGACGTTGGATTGCACGAGCCTTGAATCCTCCTTATGTGGCAGGAGTGGGCGATCGCCTCGGTGCCGCCGATCTCAACACGGGCTTTGTCCTCGCCTTCCGGGTCTTACCTCAGGTCATTTTCTTCTCCGCCATCGTCAGCCTCTTGTACCACTTGGGGGCGATTCAGCCCATCGTCCGCGTCTTTGCCCAATTATTCCGCCGCACCATGAACTTGAGTGGAGCCGAATCCCTCGCGGGTGCCGCCAATATTTTTGTAGGGATTGAATCCGCACTGGCCGTCAAACCCTTTTTGGCCGACATGACCCGCAGCGAATTGTGCGCGATTTTAGCCTCCTGCTTTGGCTCGATCGCCTCCACCGTCCTCGCCCTCTACGCCAGTTTTCTCCGTCCCGTCTTTCCCGCCATCACCGGACACCTGATGTCCGCTTCCCTCCTCACCATCCCCGCATGCTTCGTCATCTCGAAAATTTTGGTTCCCGAAAAAGACATCCCTGCAACCTTAGGAGTGGTCCCAGACGATCCAACGGAAGAAGGGGCGGAGGGGCAGCAGAGTTGGATGGATAGCCTGATTCTGGGAGCATTAGACGGCGTAAAACTAGCGGTGGGCATTGCCGCCGTGATCATCGCCATCTTGGGGCTAAAGGAATTAATCAATATGATTTTCCTTAACCTAGCAGGATTGTCTAGTAGTCCTAATGCTGGATTAAGCGCCATCGGCCAGTTTTTCTCCTTCGTCAGTCTCGAAAATATCTTTGGCGC
>JAYKIC010000187.1:0-15598 GCA_035284985.1 Leptolyngbyaceae cyanobacterium | reverse complement strand
TAATAGTGGCAAAACATTCATTTCAGTTCCCTTTAATCGCATGGGTAACTTTATGCAAGAAATGAATAGTTTGGGGGGAAAAATTGTATCCATTCGCCCGTCCGATGCGCCTGCTCAAGCTGCCGATTCTTCAGAGCAAACATCTGAAGAATAATACTTAATTCAATGTGACTTATTCAATGTGAAGATGCAGGGGATGAGTATTGCTAGAAAACGGGCTTAAGTTTCTTAAGTTCATGGTTATATAAAGCTTTAACCACAAGATGGGATGAACCCTAGAAACAGTTTTTTACGTCGGTTTTGTTGCTCTAGCCACTGGCTCTAGAGGAATTGGGACTTGATTAAAGTTGAATTGAACACGGTTGAGGAGTGGGTATGGATGCGATCGCCCACCCTCTTTTTTTATTTTTATTCGATGGCTAGTTTAATCTGTTTCCTAATCCGTTTCCTCAAGAGTGGCAGAAAAATTCTCAGCATTCTATTATCCAACTATTATCCAAACGGTATCGAATTTTACTTTTTTAGAGTAAATAACGCGGTCTAATTGAAACCATCATTAGCTGGAAACCTTGCTGCCATTATGGTTTTAACATCAACGACTCAAGGTGCTAGCCAGTGGGATAGTTTAGACTGCGATCGCGGTAATCTGTCCGACTTTGAGTTAGCGTGTATTATTTGCGGGGGATCTCATCTTACCCGTGATCACTGGGAATTTATGCAGACCATGCCCCAAGAACCGATCGACATGATCGATGACTTGGTTCGCATGGGATTGTATGACGCACAAAAATTGAAAGCTGCCGATAAGGTTAATCAGATGGAACTGCGGAAGGCATTGTTCCTGAAGATGGCTGGCAAAGGTAGCCCCAAGCGAGAACGCCTGGTACTGGAGTTGGCGAAGCAAGCGGGGGGATTAGACAATGCGATCGCCGCTGCATTTGGTCCCCAGGCTGGGTTGTTCTTCAGCGACACCATGCGGACGGGAGCCTTCACTCGCCGCGAATTTTTGAAGAATTTGGCCATCGGTGCCGCCCTCGTCACCTTGGCAAGCTGTGCCCCCGGAGGGGATGAGCCAGCGGCAGAGGGACCAGCGGAGGAAGAAGTTGCGGTTCCCGATAATCTTGAAAAGACGGATCTAAAAATTGGGTTTATTCCCATTACCTGCGCTACCCCCATCATCATGTCTGAGCCGCTGGGCTTCTACTCAAAGTACGGCTTCAATGCAGAAGTGGTGAAAATGCCGAGCTGGGGTGCGGTGCGGGATTCAGCGATCGCCGGAGAACTGGATGCCTACCACATGCTAGCGCCCATGCCCATCGCCATGACCTTAGGACTAGGCTCCGCCTCCTTTGGGGTGAAGTTGGCCAGTATTGAGAACATCAACGGTCAAGCAATCACCGTTGCCAACCGTCATAAAGGTAAGGTCAACGGCCCTGCGGACTTCAAAGGATTTGTGATTGGGGTTCCTTTCCCCTATTCCATGCACAACCTATTGATGCGCTATTACTTGGCGACGGGTGGCCTTGATCCAGACGTAGACGTACAAATTCGACCCGTTCCCCCACCCGATAGCATTGCTCAGTTGGTGGCAGGAGATATTGATGCCTACCTGATGCCAGACCCCTTCAACCAGCGGGCAGTGTATGAGGATGCAGGCTATATTCACAAGATCACCAAAGATCTGTGGCCGGGACATCCCTGCTGCGCCTTTGCGGCTAGCGATCAGTGGATTAGCGAACATCCCAATACCTTCCGCGCTCTGAACAAGTCCATTATTGAAGCAGCGGGTTATGCCCGTGATCCGAAGAATCGGCCTGAAATTGCCAAGGCGATTTCGGAGCGGGCCTTCTTGAACCAGCCTGTGGAAGTGGTGGAAGCTGTCTTGACAGGCAACTTCGAGGATGGACAGGGCAATAGCTTTGAAGTGCCTGACCGGATTGACTTTGACCCCTACCCCTGGCAGAGCTTCGCCAACTGGATTTCTTCTCAGTTGGTGCGGTGGGACTTGCAGGGCGATGGCACAGTGGCTGAGGTGATCACCGATGACACCTACGACAGCGTTGGTAAAGAAATTTTCTTAACTGACCTAGCTCGTGAGTTAGCTCAAGAAGTGGGTCAGACCCCTCCCACCGATATTTATCGGGTGGAAGAGTTAGCCTTCGATTCCTTTGATCCTGCGGCTCCTGGAGATTACATCAAAGAGCAAATTGACAAAAATGGCGTTTAGTCTTCTGACTAACCGATATCCTAACCATCCTGATTCCCAGCGTCTCGCTGGGAATCCCACCAGAGGCGCTGCCTCAACGTTGGTTTAGCGCCGGAGGCTCTTTGGAGATTCCCAGCCGGAGACTGGGAATCAGATTACCGATATCCTAACCATCCTGATTCCCAGCGTCTCGCTGGGAATCCCACCAGAGGCTCTGCCTCAACGTTGGTTTAGAGCCAGAGGCTCTTTGGAGATTCCCAGCCGGAGACTGGGAATCAGATGATAACCCTGTTGCAATATTGAGCTAGGAACTGCGCGATAGCAATGACAAGTAACCAAGCTACTACTGAGCGTGTTAGCAAAACGGTGAATCGGGCTGGGACCAGCGGTTCTGTTTGGCAAAATGAAACGGTACTGGCGATCGCCCTGTTCTTCCTTACTCTCCTGCTTTTCCTCCTGTTTTGGGAAGTGGGAGCCAACATGAAATGGTTTGCAAAGGGGATGCCCACCGCCAGCAAAACCTTGAGCGAATTATGGTGGTGGATCACCCATCCCTTTTTTGATAATGGCCCCAACGATTTGGGCATTGGCTGGAATCTGTTGATTAGTTTACGGCGGGTTGCCATTGGGTACATTGCGGCATCGGCGATCGCCATTCCCCTGGGTATCCTGATTGGCATTTCCCCCATCGCCTACAAAGCCTTTAACCCCTACGTGCAACTCTTAAAGCCTGTGTCTCCCCTCGCTTGGTTGCCCTTGGGATTGTATATTTTCCGAGATTCGGAAAAAACAGGCATTTTCATCATTCTCATCTCCAGTATTTGGCCCACCCTGATCAACACCGCCTTTGGGGTTGCCAAGGTGAGTCCAGAATATTTAGATGTGGCTAAAACCCTTGGTGCATCAAAACTAAGGACCATCTTCAAGGTCATTATTCCCGCCGCATTGCCCAATATTGTATCGGGTCTACGCATTAGCATGGGGATTGCTTGGCTCGTAATTGTGGCCGCAGAAATGCTGCTGGGAACAGGTTTGGGCTATTTCATTTGGAATGAGTGGAACAACCTCTATATTCCCAATATCTTAGTGGCTATTTTCATCATCGGTTTGGTGGGATTGGCCTTGGATAGTGTGTTTGCAGCGTTGGAAAAGTTTGTGTCATTTGGGCGAAACGCATGATGGACTTGACTTCTGACTATGGTACTGAATTGCCCCCCAAATTTTCTGAGTCGGCCCAGTTGTCTATTCGCCAGGTGTCCAAAGTGTTTCCGGGCAAAAAGGGCTGGTTCAACCGAATGACTCGCACCACAACGCGAGATTTTCTGGCGATCGAAGATATTAGTTTGGATATTGAACCGAATACCTTTGTCACGATTATTGGACCATCGGGCTGTGGGAAGTCTACCCTACTGAATATGGTGGCGGGTTTGTCCATGCCCTCCAGTGGTGAGATTCTGCTCAACACCTTTCCTATTACCGGACCTGGACCGGATCGGGGCATGGTGTTTCAGACCTATGCCTTGATGCCGTGGATGACGGCGGAGGAAAACATTCGTTTTGCGGTGGAAACGGTCCATCCCAAAATGGATTTGAAGCAGCAACACCGCATTGTTAAAGAGCATATTCAATTAGTGGGCTTGACCGGAGCGGAGAAAAAGCATCCCCATGAGCTATCGGGGGGAATGCGGCAGCGGGTGGGGATTGCCCGGTCACTGGCGATCGACCCGCAAATTTTGCTGATGGATGAGCCGTTTGGGGCACTGGATGCCTTGACCCGTGGATTTCTTCAGGATGAAGTGGAGCGCATCTGGGAGCAGAAGCGCAAAACCGTGATCATGATTACCCATAGCATTGAGGAAGCCCTATTGCTGTCGGATCGAATTGTGATGATGACCCGTGGGCCAGCGGCCCGTGTCAATGAAGTGTTGGATGTTCCCTTCCCCCGACCCCGAAACCGGGAGGAGATTGAGCAGCATCCGGCTTATCACGAGTTGAAGATGGAGATGGAGTCCCATTTGTTTCGGGAAACCCGTGCAGTGGAAGAGGCACGGGTGTTATCCAAGTAATTTAGTTAGACGAGGAGTATGACATGGCATTACCTGAAGTAGTACAAGAATTGTTGGCCGCTAAGAAGAAAGCTGGCGTAAGTTTTGCGGATTTAGAAGCAAAGGTGGGTCGGGATGAGGTCTGGATTGCGTCCGTGCTTTATCGGCAAGCCAGTGCCTCTGAAGAGGAAGCTAAGGCGATTTTGGCTGCAATCGGCCTGGGTGATGAATATGTTGATGTGTTGACCGAGTGCCCATTGAAGGGATCTTTGGAGCCTGTTATTCCTACCGATCCATTGATTTATCGCTTTTATGAAATTATGCAGGTTTATGGGATGCCCATTAAGGCTGTGGTTCATGAACAGTTTGGGGATGGCATCATGAGTGCGATCGACTTTTCTATTGATGTGGAACGGGAAGAAGATCCCAAAGGCGATCGCGTCAAGATCATTATGTGTGGTAAATTCCTACCCTATAAGAAGTGGTAATTTTTGGGCTTCTTGATAGATATAGTGTAGATTCCTAGCGGTTGGTAACGGTTGGGAGTCTATACTTCGGTTAATAACTTTTCTTTAGTTGAGTATTTGTGAGTCTACCCATGACCAACCCATTGTCCCGTTTGTTGTCTCGCTGGTCTTCCCGTCGTCGCACGGTTGCCATCATCAGTGTCTTTGGTGCGATCGCCCTGTTTAATTTCTTAACGGCCTCCCCCGCTGCCGCCCACCACCCCTTTGGCGGCAATACTCCCACCAATGCCTTTCAAGGCTTCTTATCTGGCCTGGGCCATCCTGTCATCGGGGTGGATCACCTCGTTTTCACCATCGCCACGGGTCTACTGGCCGTTGGCATTGTCCGAGGTGGCATCATTCCGGTTGCCTTTGCCGCAACGGGGGTATTGGGAACAGGCATTCACCTTATGGGGTTGGATGTACCCGCTCCTGAATCGATTATTTCCTTGTCGGTCGTTGTTTCTGGATTGTTTCTGGCCCTCCGTCAGCGCCCTTCAGTTCTGATGATTGCGGCAGTGGCCGCGATCGCTGGCATCTTCCACGGTTACGCCTATGGGGAAGCCATTATTGGCGCTGAGATGACCCCGACTTTCTCCTACTTGCTAGGCTTTACGTTGATTCAGTTGGCGATCGCCTTCACAGCGTACGTTGTTGCTCGTCTCGCCGTTGCCCCCACCCAAGCATCACTGCAAGCGTCCGCCTTACCGATCCGGTTTGCTGGATTTATGATTCTGGGGGCCGGAACTGCATTTTTGTCCTCTGTCATTTTGGGTTAATTCCGTGATTCTTGGTTCCTAGTCCCTGGCTGGGAACCCTTTCCGAGCGTCTAGCGCTGCTATTTTGCATCAAGCACCATGAGCTTATTTAGTCGTCAGCGATCGCCCAGCACCGATGCCACCACCCTCCAACGCATCAAAGATTGGACGAAAACCAGTCTAAATTTGGATGAAGGGAGTGTGGTTTCCATCAGTCAATTACGGTGTCACGAACCCGATTGTCCCCCCGTAGAAACGGTTATTGCGGTCATGACCCACCCTCCCCAAACCTACAAAATTCATAAAGCGGCATCTGATATTGAATACGACGATGTCGTCCAAGCGATTCAACCTTAATCTAGTAGGTTGGGTGGGCGGCAGTACTTTCTCCAGAAATTACTGTTTTCCAGGATCTCCCTGGGACATCCAATAGGGGCTTCTGTCTCACGATCGAACTGGAGCCAGAGGCTCCTGTAGAGGTATCCCCTAGCGGTAGGATACTAGTGACGATGAATCTGAGTTCTGTTCTAAATTACCTTGAAGACTATGGCGATCGCCTCTCCCGATTCTGCTGATATAAATACAGCGATACAAGCCGTTCCCGTCACTGTTTTGACAGGATATTTAGGGGCTGGAAAAACCACGCTGCTTAACCATATTTTGACCTATGAACATGGTAAAAAAGTGGCCGTTATTGTCAATGAATTTGGAGAAGTGGGCATCGACAATCAGTTGGTGATTGACACCGATGAAGAAATTTTTGAAATGAATAACGGCTGCATTTGCTGCACTGTTCGAGGGGATTTAATCCGAATTATTGGCAATTTGATGCGGCGGCGCGATAAGTTTGATCATCTGGTCATTGAAACGACGGGCCTAGCTGATCCGGCCCCTGTAATCCAAACTTTTTTTGTAGACGAAGATATCCAATCCCAGTTAAGCCTCGATGCCGTGGTTACGGTAGTGGATGCCAAGCATATTGAACAGCATTGGGAAGCGGATGAGGTTCAGGAACAAATTGCCTTTGCCGATGTAATATTGCTCAACAAAACTGACTTAGTTACGGTTGAAGCACTGGATACTCTGGAACAAAAAATCCGAGGGATCAACAGCATGGTGAAGTTGTATCGTACCCAGCATTCCCACTTAGATTTAGATGCAGTTTTGGGAGTAAAAGCGTTTGATTTAGATCGGGCGTTGGAGATTGATCCGGAATTTTTGAATGAAGAAGCCCACGAGCATGATGAATCCGTTTATTCGATGGCATTGATAGAAGAAAAGCCCTTAGATGAGCAAAAGCTGAATGCTTGGATGTCGAATCTTTTGGAAACTAAAGGCCCAGATATTTTTCGGATGAAAGGAATCTTGAATATCCAAGGGATGGCCGAACGGTTTGTATTTCAAGGAGTTCATATGATTTTTGATGGCCGACCCGATCGCCCCTGGAAGTCAGAGGAATCCCGCCGTAGTGAAATCGTTTTTATTGGTCGCAACTTGGATGCGATGGATCTCAAGGCAGGATTGCAAGCATGTCTCGCTTAGCTTCGCAGCAACGACCATCAGCTTCACTGTTTAGTCAACAATGGCAAGTGCAGTTGGCAGATTACGTCACTGTCATCGCCTTTTCCCCTGATGGGCAGCATTTGGCCACCAGTTCCGCCGCTGGGGACATTTGGCTAGGGCATCCGAGGGAAGGACTACACCTGTTACAGGCTAGTCAAGGTCGCTCGGTGGATGCGATCGCCTTCTCCGCCAACAGTCAATTTCTGGCCGCAGCGGGACAGGGTGGTAATTTGTGGATTTGGGATATCGTCACCTCAGATATCCCTGCTAGCCACATGACTAAAAACTTAGGTAAGGGCTGGATTGATTGTCTGGCATGGCATCCAACGGAAAGTGTATTGGCGATCGCCACAGGTTCCCACGTCCAACTTTGGCAGATGACCACTTGCAAGATGCTGGCCGAACTGGACTTTGAGCGATCCTCCGTGTTGGATTTGGCATGGCACCCCCAAGGCACCCATTTGGCCGTTGGTGGACAGGGTGGTGTCAGTGTTTGGACAGCGGCAGATTGGAGGACTCCGCCTGAATTTACCCCCGTCCCCGGTGCCAGCATTGCAGTGCAGTGGTCCGCCGCCGGACGCTACCTAGCCTCTGGCAATCTGGACCATACTTTGATGGTGGTGGACTGGGGTAATCCGCCACCTTGGTATATGCAGGGGTTTCCGGGAAAAGTGCGCCAAGTAGTTTGGTCCGATTTACTGACGAAAATGGATGCCCCATTGTTGGCAGCGACTTGTATGGATGCGATTACTATTTGGCAACGGGAGGCGAAAGAGAGTGGAGTGTGGCGGAATCGGGTGCTGCAAGAACATGAGGGCAGGGTGGAGGTCATTGCTTTTCAACCCAACAGTTTTAACCTCCTTTCCGCTGGGGCAGATGGTGCTTTGCGTCTGTGGCCCAAAGCCAAAACGAATAGCCAAATCCTCAGTGCCTCTGAGGTGGGATGGGGGGCGATCGCTTGGTCCCCCGATGGTCAGCAATTGGTGGGGGGCGATCGCACCGGACTACTGACTGCTTGGGGGCAATCCCAACGAGGCCATGGCTTTCAATCAAAGCGTAGCGAATAGACCTGGCCGAGAGTTGGGTGGGGTACCCGCTGCGCGGGTACTCCACCCCAATTCTCGGACGACTCTAATGGTTGAGTATTTAACCTATACAACTCTTGGTAAGGAAACATAATCATGACCCAATCTGAACAACCCAAACCCCCCTTTCCACCGTTTTCTTATGAGGATGCCGTTAAAAAAGTACGGGGAGCGGAGGATGCCTGGAATTCCCGTAATCCCGAAACGGTATCCTTGGCTTATACCCTTGACAGTGAATGGCGTAATCGGGCCGAATTTATCAAGGGTCGGGAGGAAATTGTTAAATTTCTCCAGCGCAAGTGGGCCAAGGAATTGGACTATCGGTTGATTAAGGAAGTATGGGCACATGGCGATCGCCGCATTGCCGTGCGCTTTGCCTATGAGTGGCATGATGATTCCGGGACCTGGTTCCGCGCCTACGGTAACGAAAACTGGGAATTTGCCGATAATGGGCTAATGCGTCGCCGGATTGCCAGTATCAATGATTTACCGATTACTGAAGCAGAGCGGAAATACCATTGGCCCTTGGGTCGTCGTCCTGATGACCATCCGTCTTTGTCTGATTTAGGACTGTAAAGCCGATTTACTCCCTTCTCGGTGTAGGAATGCATAATCGAAAACTTGCACTCGTAGGGTGGGCATTGCCCACCTTACTAAAGTTACAAAGCGGGACGGGAGTAGCTTTTACTAAACCCCTTTGAATGTTACCGATTCAGCCATCTCATGGGTACTGGCTGGCAGCGGTGTCGGTTCCACGGCGGTGGCCTTGAGTCGCTGGACCCCAATTTGGTTGAGGGCGATGCCACCGAGGATGACGGCCCCACCAATATACTGGGAGGGGGTTGGAAGTTCGGCCAAAATGAAGTAGGCGGACAGAATCCCGGCGATCGGGTTAAAGGCGGTCGCTAAGGATACCTCGCTGGCGGTACTGCGCCTTAGCCCATTAAACAGAACGGCTACAACCGTGAGGGTCAGCCACTGTTTCCCGTCAATTTGTTTCAGATTGGCCCAACGCCATTGTTGCTGATACAGGGCTAATAGCAAGATCAAGGCGCAAAGATTGCCCACAAACAGTACATTGCAGAAAGAAATGGGATTACGACCATCAATCAAGTTTTCCGCCCCAAGATTAGTCAGCTTGCGAGTGATGGCATTGGCCACCCCAAAAATGACGATGGCACTGAGCCAGTACATCCGCCCAGAGGATTGCAACGGTGAATTTTGGTGGGGCATGGCAAATGTCTCAGTAGCAACCTTATCAGTTGCACGCTTACCAGTAGCAAGCTTATACTGGCAAATCCTGACGCTTTATTAGTATCTAGTAAGTGTAGGGTGCGTGACAACGCACCCTGACTCTGTATTCTTGCAGTGAAACGGGAGTATTTATAGGAATGGGTGTAGCTGTTGTGGGGCGTTTTTGCTGACGAAGGAGGAGAGCGATCGCCCTAACCTGCCTCTGATGCCTGCCTTGAGGTAGGCATCAGTCGTTTTACGCCGCTGTCTTGCTGGCCTTAGCCGCCAGCAAAGGGAACCCAGCCGCTTCTCGCTGATCGTAATACAGTTGGGCTACCTGTCGCGCCAACCCACTCACGCGCCGAATATAGCGGGTGCGTTCCGTGACGGAAATGACCCCACGGGCATCCAGCAGGTTAAACGTGTGGGAACACTTGAGGACATGATCGTAGGCGGGGAGGACCAGTTGTTTCTCCATTAACTGAGTCGCTTGCTGTTCGTAGGTTTCAAATAGCCCAAACAACACATCCGGGTCCGATGCCTCAAAATTAAACGCGGAATTCTCAATTTCGCTCTGGATAAAAATATCACCGTAGGTTGTGGTGTCGTTCCATTTGATCGCAAAAATGGAATCTACTTCCTGTAAATACATGGTGAGCCGTTCTAGCCCATAGGTAATTTCGATGGAAACCGGATGGCAATCCAGGCCACCACATTGTTGGAAATAGGTAAATTGGGTGACTTCCATGCCATCTAACCACACTTCCCAGCCTACGCCCCAGGCTCCCACGGCAGCATCTTCCCAGTTATCTTCCACGAAGCGAATGTCGTGGTCTTCCGGCTTGATCCCCATGGCCCGCAGCGAATCCAAGTACATCTCCTGGATATTTTCGGGGGAGGGCTTAATCAGCACTTGGTACTGATAATAATGTTGAACTCGGTTGGGGTTTTCCCCATAGCGACCATCCCCAGGCCGACGACAGGGTTCCACATAGGCCACTGACCACGGTTCTGGGCCAATCGCCCGTAAAAACGTGTGGGGACTTTTGGTTCCAGCCCCTTTTTCTGTGTCATAGGGCTGAACGATTAAACAACCGCGATCGCCCCAAAACTGGTTCAACGTTGCAATAACGGACTGGAAATTCATAGCATTCGTTCCCCTACTGATCGGAGTCTGGATCGGCTGGCTGCCTGGACTGGATAATTGGCCCAAACCATGGCATTAAGATGATTCCTAAGTACCTGTTTAGCAGAGCCGAAAGACCCACCCCTAGCCCCTCCTTGGAGGGGAATGGACCCTAGTATACGTTGTCCATCAACTGTTATCTCCCCTTTTAAGAGGGGTCGGGGGTGGGTTACTAATGTTGACGCTAAACAGGTACATTGCCCTAATGCAGTGGCAAGCTCGGTGGCGACTCCCTAGGCTTCTGCTGAAGTTTCGTCCGACTCAGCCGAAGTCGCTTCTATTGTCGCTTCAGCCGACGTATCTCCATCAGCATTCTCAGGGGCAGCATCCTCAACCGGTTCTTCTTCCACCACTGCCTTGACCACGGGACGTGGTCCCCGGACTAAGGCGGGATTAACGGGAGGAGCCTTAGCCTCGTCGCGCCGACCACCTCGACCCTTGCCTTTGCCCTTGCCCCGATTTTCGCGACCTTCGCGACCTTCGCGACCTTCGCGGCCTTCGCGACTGTCACGGGAGTCTTCGCCTTGCTGTTCTCTCTCTTCCCTATCCTTCGCCTTAATTGGCACGGGGGTAGACCGTTGTTCCCCCGCTTCGTTTTCCCTTGTTTCCCGCTCAGATTTCTTAATTGGACGCTCTACCATGATGCCGTTCTCAAAGTGGATTCGGTTGTAACTGTTGCAACATTATAAGCGTCCCACAGCCTGGGCACGCCGTTATGTTTTAACTTTTTGTTCCTTTTCGTTTTTAATTGAACCATTGGAGGGCGATCGCACGCTGAAGGCGATCGCGGCCCAGCTATTCTAACGCCCCCATTTCTTAGCCCGGATCAACCCGCATGAGGACTTGCCCAAACTCGATCGGTTGGGCATTTTCCACCAGGATCTCAACAATGGTGCCGCTGACTTCTGATTCCAACTCATTCATCAACTTCATCGCTTCGATGATGCACACCGTATTGCCCGTGGAGATGCGATCGCCCACCGACACAAAGGGGGCTTCCTCTGGGGCTGGGGCACGATAAAAGGTTCCCACCATGGGAGAAGTAATCTCTAGGAGTTTGCGATCCGCCATGGGGGGTGGGGGTGACGCAGCAGGGGCAGCAGATGCAGCGGGGGCAGGCGCTAGATTAGTTGCCGCCGCCGTCCCCAGTGGTGGTGATGCCACGGGTGCTCCTGCCACCGATGGCGGTACAACCACTGCTCCTTGGGTTAACTTACGAATAGAAAGCTCCCAATTTTCACTCTTCAAATCCAACTCAGCAATGTCTGTCTGATCAATCGTAGTCAGCAGATCACGGAGGTCGCTAAAACTTAAGTCCACAGTTTTTCCAGGGTTTGATTAGCCTTAGATAACGAAAAATATTAAACAACGATGGGTTTTATCAGTAGTAACCGTTAACTTACATCCTACACTGGTCAACCTACAACCTACTGAAGTTTATCCCGATCACGTTTGCCTAGTTTTTACCCTAGTTTTCACGACCGAGGTAGGAGTCGTCACGGGTGTCAACCTTAATCTTTTCACCAATGGAAATGAATAGGGGCACCATCACTTGTGCGCCCGTTTCCACCGTTGCCGGTTTCGTTCCCCCCGTTGCCGTATCCCCCTTGACCCCCGGATCGGTTTCGGTTACTTCTAAGACCACCGTATTCGGGAGTTCAACTTCTAACACCTGACTATTCCAAGTGAGAACGTTAACCTCCATGCCATCTTTAATGTATTTGACCCGTGAACCAATTTGGTCTGCGGTCAAACGGGCCTCTTCATAGGTTTCCATATCCATGAAAACATAGTCCTCGCCATCCTTATAGGTGTGTTGCATCGCGGTTTTGATCAAAGTGGCCTGGGGGACCATTTCCCCAGCCCGGAAGGTTTTCTCCACCACGCTGCCTCCTTGCACCTTTTTAAGCTTGGTTCGGACAAAGGCAGACCCCTTACCCGGCTTAACATGCAAGAACTCCACTACCCGCCAGACCGCGCCATCTATCTCAATACTGGTACCCGTCCGAAAATCATTGCTGGAAATCATGAACCCTACGACTGTTGAAGAATTATCGGCACCATATTGTACCCCTCAATCTGGACCGGAACCAACTTTGCGCTCCATCTTTGTCCCCTGACTTTGCTAACCTTAATATTGGGGAATCTTGTGTGCCTGTCCCCTGGCTATGGCAAGATGGGACATGGATTTTGGCTATCCATCTGCTTGTCGCATTTAAGTCTTAACCTCATGCCTTTCTTTTTTTCTTTCACACGATTGGGTTCATCAATTGCTGTTCGGTTGATGACTCTGCTGAGACAAACGATTCCTGCTATCGGAGGGCTGTTGCTGGTCCTCCTACTGTCCCTAGGGGGTGAGGTGTGGGCGATCGCCCTGCCTTCTGTCACTCCAGCGATCGCCCCCCTGAGTCCTGCCGTTACTTTTCCCGATCCGGCCCTAGCCCCAATCTCGCCAACCTTAATTAGCCCTGAACTTGAATCGGCGGGTTTGATCAGTTTTCTCCCCCCTGGCAATGCCATCAAGGATGCCAAGGCGTTATTACGGTATGCCTTACCCATTAATAACAAACCCATTCGTAACCTCCAAAAAGAAATCGAGGATATTTCAGACTTGCTACGGATATCAGGGTCTAGGCCGATGAACTCGATTCAAAGTAATGTTAAGCGGGCTAATTTGGAACTGCGTCGTCCCCAGAAAATTTTAAGTGCGGTTCCGGGCGATCGCCAAGAAGCAGCCCAAGCCCTACTGGACACCATCGATGTTGGTCTGGCGGACCTGAGAACCTATGCCGATGCCGCCGATCGGGATGCGATTGTGGCGAAACGGGATGAAGTCCTCGAAGCGGTGGGAGCCTTGGAAGCCCTGATGGTTTCTGCTTTTCCCTTCGAGATTCCTGCCGAATACGATCATTTGCCCCGGCTGTTAGGTCGGGCCACCTTAGCAATGGATACGGATTATGGCACCATGACCATCGTGGTGGATGGCTACAGCGCCCCCCTGACCGCTGGCAATTTCGTAGATTTGGCGCAGCGGGGGTTTTATGACGGGCTGGATTTCACCCGTGTGGAAGATTTCTATGTGGTGCAAGCGGGTGATCCCCCCGGACCCGACGCAGGGTTTGTTGATCCAGAGACGGGGGTAGAACGGACCATTCCTTTAGAAGTATTGGTGAAAGGAGATAAGGAACCCATTTATGGATTCACCATGGAACAAATGGGCGTGACCCTGCGTGACCCCGTATTACCCTTTTCTGCCTTCGGTACCATGGCTATGGCTCGACCGGATCGCAATCCCAACGGAGGATCATCCCAGTTCTTTTTCCTTAAGTTCCAATCCGAATTGACCCCAGCCGGGATTAACCTTTTGGATGGAGAGTATTCAGTGTTTGGTTACGCCACCGAGAATAAGGAACTGCTGGATAAAATTCAGGTGGGGGATACTATCAATTCGATCCGGGTAGTGGATGGCTCCGAAAATCTGGTGCAGCCCTCTGTTAATTCTTAGGTTTCGCTTGTTAACTTTTTGCTTGTTAACTTTTTGCTTATCAAAGGGCCATGCGTATTTGTGATCTGGGGGAGCAAAGGATCTTACAGCGTCTCCAACGCTTTTGCCCAGATGGATTGGTGGGGGATGATGCGGCGTTGATGGCGGTGGCCCCGGACCATCGCTTAGTGGTCACTGCCGATACCATGGTAGATGGGGTGCATTTTAGTTGGGGCATGGCCAACCCCGCAGTATGGACCATGACTCCACGGGATGCGGGGTGGCGGGTGGCGGCGGCTAACCTATCGGATATTGCGGCCATGGGGGCGCAACCGTTGGGGATTACCGTGAGCCTGGGGTTGCCGCCCCAATCGTTGTGGGCTGATATCGAGGCATTATATCAAGGCATGGTGGATTGCCTTGCTCCTCACCACACTCCCATTGTTGGGGGGGATGTGTGTCGGTCGTCGGTTTTGACGGTGGCGATCGCCGCCTTTGGTCAAGTCCTGCCCCACCAAGCTATCCCCCGTTCCCAGGCCCAACCAGGGGATGCCATTCTGGTGACAGGCTATCACGGCAATTCACGGGCCGGATTGGAGCTATTGCTCCAACCTCATTTGCAGGGGGAAGTAGAGGCAGGCGATCGCCAAGCCCTGATCCAATCCCACCAACGCCCCCATCCCCGTTTAGACGTGATTCACCAACTGCGCCAGCTTGAATTAGCTCAGGGGCAGTCGGTGCGGGTAGCTGGAATGGATAGCAGCGATGGCTTAGCCGATGCCCTGTGGCAAATTTGCCGTGCTAGCCAAGTGGGGGCGGTGGTGGACCGGACCGCCATTCCCATTGCTCCAGCCCTAAAACGGTGGCGATCGCCCCAGGATGCCTTGAATTGGGCCTTGTATGGAGGGGAAGACTTTGAACTAGTGTTGACCTGTGAGGGGGCGATCGCCCACGCCCTCATTGCCCAGATCGGCTTCCCCGCCGCCATCATCGGTCACATCACCGCCCCGCCCGATATTGTCTTAACCGATCCCGATCAACCCAACTATCGAGAAAGCTTACAACTCACCCAAAGCTTCCAGCATTTTTAAGCCATGGGGTCGCGTTCTGCCAGTGGGCTACCTACTTTGAAAAAATTGACGTTATAATGGTAAATACTCAAGCACAGGTTTGCCTGGGCTTGAAGACGAATACACGGGGCTGTAACGGTTTCGACGTTTTGGCGAACACTACTACGTGATTCAGGCCGAGAGTGAGTCTTCTCTCGCAAATACCGGACTCAAACCAAATGTAAGTGCGAATAACATCGTTCCTTTTGCTCGTAAGTCTGCACCTGTTGCAGTTGCTTAATCTAAGGTAAACAAACCTCGAGCGTCTGCTGATTGACTCCGTTAAGGCCAGTGGACAAAACCCCAACGGATGCGCTGATTAACTTGCCCTTGGTCAATTAATTAGCAAAGACTTTACCAAGGTATCCTGCCGTCCGGGATAATGGACGGTCCCCGTCTCTAGGGTACAGAGACTAAGCCTGT
>JAYKIC010000186.1:0-5303 GCA_035284985.1 Leptolyngbyaceae cyanobacterium | reverse complement strand
ATCAATTCATCATCACAGGTTCGATGCAACTATGACAGTTGAAATCACTCTGAAACTACCCGATCGGTTAGTAGAACAGGCTCAACACTTTAGTGCTGCCACCCAGCGAGACATTAGCACTGTACTTTCTGATGCCTTAGAAATGTTGTGGTTGTCAGTTGATGAACTTCCGGGTATCAACAGTCAAGTGGCGATCGCAGAACTCCCCAATGATGAAGTGTTAGCGTTAGCTGACTCAAAAATGGACGAAACTCAGTACCAGCGTTTAGGCACACTTCAGTACAAGGGCAAAACCTCTGGGCTAACCGAAGCTGAACGTTATGAACTCCTAACCTTGCTTAAGATCTACCAACTTGGACAACTTCGTAAATCTGAAGCTCTAGCAGAAGCCGTAGGTCGAGGCTTACGAGAATCCCTGTCGTCATGACCATTTCAGACCGTACTCGGCAATGGGTAAGACAACGGGCACACAATCGATGTGAATATTGCTTGAGTCATCAAGACTATGTAATGGGATGGCTCCAAATTGATCATATTCAACCTGTTGCCAAAGGGGGTTCTGACTCAGAGGATAACCTTTGTCTCGCGTGTGAGCTTTGCAATCAATACAAATGGACGCAGATGGAGGGTCTTGATCCGCAAACTCAAACAAGTGTATTTCTCTTTAACCCTCGCCAACAACAAGGGTCTGAGCATTTCACCTGGAACGATGATGGTACAGAGATTTTAGGTAAAACCTCTTCTGGTCGTGCCACAATTGATGCCCTTAAGTTTAAGTTAAATAACCCACTTGCCATTATTGTTCGTCAAAATTGGGTTCGAGCAGGTTGGCACCCTCCTAAACATTAGATTTTGGACACAATCTGCTAGAGCAACATTACGCCATTTTGGAGGGGCGATCGCCCCCACCATTTACCTTGCTACTCTCGAAAATCCCACTGAGATCCAGCGAAATCTCAGCACCACCAACGCGATCGCCATTGCAGGCACCACCGCCCTTTTTGGGTTGTTGAATGATGAGGATGAGGATGGGAATAACTCCAGTGCTGGCTAGGTGGACTAGATGGAGGAGCGGTTTACGAGTTGCGCCGCCGCTCTCCCCCTCTGGTTTATGGGCAGATCCTTTAACTATATCGGCCCACAAAGACTAGCTCTGCCGGACCCGTCATGTACAAGTGATTGTTTGTAACCGACCATTCAATATCCAGGCATCCCCCCGGTAGTTCCAGAGTAGCATGGCGATCGCTCTTCTGATTCAGCACCGCTGCCACCAAGCTTGCACAAGCCCCAGTCCCACAGGCAAGGGTAGCCCCAGCGCCCCGTTCCCACACCCGCATTTTGAGATAATCGGGCCGCACGACTTGGATAAATTCCGTATTGGTGCGTTGGGGAAAGGCCGGATGGTGTTCAAACTGGGGACCGATTTCGGCCAGAGCGATCGCATTCACATCGTCCACAAAAGTGATGCAGTGAGGATTCCCCATGCTGACACAGGTGACACTCCAAGTTTGTCCAGCCACTTCTAAGGGGTGGGCGATCGCTTTTTCCTCTCCATTCACCAGCGTGGTGGGAATGTGCTGGGCGATTAGCTGCGGTTCGCCCATATCAACCCGCACCTGCCCGTTTGCCTTCAATTGGGGCGTAATGGTTCCAGCTAGGGTATGGATGCGGAAGCTCGGTTCGGCGGCTACATCACAAGGGGTCACGTTAGCGATAAATCGGGCGAGACAGCGAATACCATTGCCACACATTTCCGGTTCCGACCCGTCAGAGTTGAAAATCCGCATGGTGTAATCCGTCCCATTTTTACCAGGGAGCAGAAAAATGACCCCATCCGCACCGATGCCAAAATGGCGATCGCACCATTTCACCGCCTCGTCTGGAGAAAGCTGGGGTTGCTCCTGCTGACGGTTGTCGATCAAGATAAAATCGTTACCCAAGCCGTGATACTTAGAAAATTCCAAACCCATATGCCCCTCCGGTCAACATCAATGGCGCTTGTCAAGTATATCGCAGCTTTTGCGGTAATTGATGAAGAAATGTTGGGTGGGGTGATTGTACCCCTGGAGAGTTGGTTATATTAGGTTACTTGCTATCAGGAATAAGCTTTTTAAGCCAATGGAGTGTTTAGTGGTTTGGATAGAAACAACAGTTTTATAAATTGGTTGCCGTGAAATTTATTGATTTATTTGCTGGTGCAGGCGGTTTATCCTGTGGTCTAGAAATGGCAGGTTTCCAAGCCATACTTGCTAATGATGTCGTGGAGCAATACACAGAAACCTATAGGAAAAATCATCCTGATACCAAAATTATTCTTGGTGACGTTCGACAAGTCTGGGAAAAAGATTTGAGACAAGAACTCAGCCTTAAAGTGGGTGAATTAGATCTCTTGGCAGGTGGTCCACCTTGTCAGGGTTTTTCCGTCAATGCACCTGTAAGAACACTGGATGATGAACGTAATCATCTATTTAAAGACTTTCTTAAAATTGCTGCTATCTTAAATCCTAAAGCTATCTTGATTGAAAATGTCACGGGGATCGTTCAACTTGGCAAAGGTACAATTGTTGAGCAGATTTACAAGGTGCTTCAATCATTAGGTTATGCAGTCAAGCATCGAATTTTGTTTGCTGGACATTACGGGGTGCCACAAATGCGTTTTAGAACAATATTTATCGGTATTAGAAAAAGTCAAAAGGAAATCGAATTTCCAAAGCCTACACATAATGCAAAGGCCGTAGCAAATTTTGCAGGAGCAAAAGAGTTGTGCTTTGATATTCCACCCCTTTTTGCTTCAGCTCTAAAGAAACATACAACTGTCTGGGATGCAATTTCTGATTTACCTCCTATTAAAAGTGGTAGCAGAAATGAAACGCTTGATTATGAAAAAGTTCCCCAAAATGAATATCAGGCTAGTCTCCGACATGGTTCAGAAAAAGTTTGGAATCATAGCTGTGCAAGTCTGGGTCCAATAAATCTAGAGCGATTAAAATATATTCCACAAGGTGGAAGCTGGCGCGATATTCCCTATGATCTTTTGCCTACTGGCATGAAAAGAGCGCGACGTAGTGATCATACTAAACGTTACGGAAGATTACATCCTGATGCGCTCTGTTCGACTGTACTAACAAAATGTGATCCCCATTGGGGCAGCTTTTTTCATCCAGAGCAAGACCGAGTCCTTTCAATACGTGAAGCGGCTCGTATCCAGTCTTTTCCCGACCACTATAAGTTTACAGGAAGCATCACCCAACAATATGAACAGGTTGGTAATGCTGTACCGCCATTGATGGCGAAAGCTATTGGAGAATCAATAAAGTCGATGATAGGTGGATAGGCAATGGTGCAAAGACCGAGTAAAGATATTGTTGAGATATTTGGATATGCACCCGATGATCGATCGATGTAAGTCGAAGTTTGTGGAATTTAGGGGCATGTCCATTTATTGAAAGGGCATGTACTAAGACAAATCACGATCAAACTATTACCTATGGTACCTGTAGTGTTACCTCACCTTATGGAGATTGCATAGTTTGCCCTAATCGCATGTATGAGAACCGCTATGCCTCGTTAAAAAGAGTGGCACATGATGCATTTGGGAATGGTTTAGACCTTCTAACCTATGAACAATATATTCCGCGTCGGCATGAAATTTCAGAATGTATTGTAGCGCTAGGTCAAACGTCAGGAAAAGAAGTAAAGCTGGGTACAAAGCTTTCCATGGACTGGGTATTGGCTAAAATTTTTAATGGTACTCTTGTTGAGTATGTGGGTATTGAAGTTCAAAGTATTGACATTACTGGGAATTATCGTGATAACTGGTATGCATATAAGAATTTAAGTTCATCAGATATATTGGTCCCAAAATCTGGACATGGAATGAATTGGGCTAATGTTCATAAACGTCTAATTCCTCAATTAATTCGTAAGGGGCTAATTTATTCAAGATCAACTTTGGTTCCAAGTGGTTTATATTTTATATTGCCAGACATTGTATACAGGAAATTTGAAGAACTGATTGGTACGGATATTCCGACTGTAGAGGTAAATTCTCCAAATGTTTTGACGGTTCATACTTACTCCTTATCCAGCCCGGTTGAACATGGTCAACAACGACATATTGTTTTTGACCGAGCAATCAAGTTTGAATTAGATGAGTTCTCTAATCGCTTTATAAGTGGAGTCAATCTTCCTTCCGGTGAAAAGCTGGACAATGCCGTCCGCCGTGTGCTTGGTTTTATATGATGGGAATAATCGATAGGGTGATTCATGGTTACAAAACAGGACATTATTGATAACTTTGACCCTAGCGATGTGGGGATAGACAACGGCAATCTGTTCGGCTTTCCCTTCAGCTATGAGATGGCGGATATTATCGTTTTGGGTGTGCCGTGGGAGGTGACGGTATCCTACCGAGCTGGCACGGCTCAGGGACCAGCGACTATTTTGCAAGCTTCGCGGCAACTGGATTTTTATGATCGGGATCTTCCCACGGGATGGCATCAGGGCATTTTCATGGAGCCGTTGGATGAGGCGTTGCAGCGGCATAATCAGGAATGGCGATCGCTCTCCACTCGTATTATTCAGGCGTTGGAACAGGGTAGCCCCATGGATAGTCCAGAATTGCAGGACTGGCTGGCCCAAGTTAATCAAGGCTGCGAAATCATGAATCAGTGGGTATATCACCACAGTCGTCGCGCCTTGGGTCAAGGGAAACGGGTAATTGTGGTGGGGGGAGACCACAGTGTGCCGTTGGGTTATATCCAGGCATTGGCGGAACAACAGACCGAGTTTGGCATTCTTCATATTGATGCCCATGCAGATTTGCGGGATCGTTATGAAGGCTTTGAATATTCCCACGCCTCCATCATGTTTAATGTCCTTCAGATTCCCCAAATGACCAAACTGGTGCAGGTGGGGCTACGGGATGTATCCCAGCCTGAGGTGGATTTGATGGAGCGATCGCATCCACGGGTGATCCCATATTTTGACACTGACTTGAAACAGCAAGGCTATGAAGGCATCCCCTGGGCTGAGCAATGTCGGACGATTGTGGCGAATCTGCCCCCCAAAGTTTATATTAGCTTTGACATCGATGGTCTCGACCCCAAACTCTGCCCCTCGACGGGCACTCCGGTTCCGGGTGGATTGGAATTAGAACAAGTCTTTTGTTTATTGCGGGAAGTAGTGAAGAGCGATCGCACTATCATCGGTGCAGATCTATGCGAAGTCGGTAAGGGTGAATGGGACGGCAACGTTGGCGCGAGAATTGTTTACAAACTTTGCAATCTTATGGGCTTGTGAAA
>JAYKIC010000185.1:0-4295 GCA_035284985.1 Leptolyngbyaceae cyanobacterium | reverse complement strand
GCCGCGCGCTCCCACTACCCAGCGGCTCAACACGGGGGCGAGCGCCCTGTTTATCCGGCGTTTGGGGCGCTGGGGGGTTGGGTTGGGGATCGTCAGACACTTGGGGAGGAGCCACTGGAGTCACAATATCCCCGTTATTATTGGGCCGCTGTCTACCATTATTTTCAGCATTGTTTGGGACTTTCAGGGGGCTATCTGCCGTTTCCTGTGCCTCGCCAGCCTCCACTTCCGGGGATACATCCGGGATGACTTCTACATCATCCGCTCGTTGCCCCCAACCCTGACTCGGCTGTTGCTGAAACCCACCACCATTGTTCGGGGCACCACTGCCCGTAACTTGCACCACTGGACGACTCTGGCCCTGACGGACGGGTTGTTCAAACAACACAACGTCACTCGCATCCACCTCGTCCCCCTCTATACCAGGCCAGTGGTCCGATGGTGGAAATTCCTGATCACTGCCAAATAACTCGTTGCCAAAAATTGGGGATTTTTGTAGCTGATCCGCATCCTGAATCCGAAATGCGTAGCCGAAAACACCCCCTGATACCAGGGCCACCACGGAAGTTACACCCAAGAGGCGCGGCCACCATTGCCGTCGGAATCCAGCGGGACGTTGACTGGTTTGGTCTGGCCCTGTTGGGGTCTGCCCTGGGTTTGTTTCCGTTGGGGCTTCTGGTGCGACGAGGGGTTGTTCCGCCTCGGAGATAATCGCTGCTTCCTGTAGCTGGGACGATCCCGATGATTGCTGGGCTGGGGCTACAACAAGGGTATTCCCATCATTGCCTTCAATCGCTGGCGTGGCCTCCGCCTGACGCTTAACGGATTGGGATGGGTCTGATACGGTTGGGGGGACCGGATCATGGCCCTCTGGGACGGTTAACACCGGGTCAGGGGATGGAGCCAAAATAGCCATTTGCAGACTGATAAACCACTCGGTGGGGGTGAGGGTCAAGGATTGAATTGGGGTGAGGGCGGTCGCTCGAACCGATTCAATCAATGCGGCCACATCAGGGGAAGCGGGAGTGGGGATGGTCTGATGGGGGCGATCGCTCCCGTGTCCGTGACCCATCGCAACCCCAGAGTTCAAAGTTTGTCCGGTCAAAAGGGCGTAGGCAATCCGGGCCAGTCCTAGGGTATCCGTCAAGGGATAGGTGGTGTGATGGCGGTTAGCCAATAAGCCCGTTAGCACCAGTCGCCAACTTATATCTCCCAACACCAACCGCTGGGTTGATGGACCATACGGTAGGCACTCAGGTACCAGCTCACCGTGGACCAACCCTTGGCGATGGAGGCGTTCGATGGTGTGTACCAGAGGTTTTAAAATGTCTAAAACTGTCTTGGGGGGGACTGGACCATGGGTACTCAGCCACTGGTCCAAGGTCGGATTGGGGTTGACAGGCAGCACCAAGTAAATGCGATCGCCCTCCTCAAAACAGTCCAACACTTCCTCCAGGCAAGTGGGGCGACACTGGGCCAGACGGTTGAGGCGGGTCATCAACGCGGAATTGGGCAAGGGTTGTCCCCCCAGCCAATCCACATCGGAGCGCAATTGCTTAACAACAACTGAACGGGCTAAATAGGTGTGAATGGCCTGATAGGTGACATCCACATCAGTTGTCTTCAAAACCTCTTGAATTTGATACCGACCATCTTGTAACCATGCGCCAACCGCTAGTGCCATAAATAATGTAATGAGTAATGAGCAGAAAGTTCACGAAAGTTGAGACAACCCGTCCAGACCAGTAAGTCGTTAACTTTACTTAAGGTTCGCTTGTTATCTTAGCGTGTCTCGCCGCCCTTGGCGGTCTTCCCTATGATGGTTTTTGGGAAAAAATGCCATAGACTGTTACTGTTTACGGTTGAGGAAAGGTATGGGTCAGGAATGTTTTAGCCTCTTCCACCGTGTGGATTTGACCGTCCAAGGTAGCCGCTAGCAGTTTGTCCAGAATAATTTTGAACGGTTTACCCGGTTTGTATCCCAGCCGTTTTAGATCATTGCCATCTAGGGGCGATTTTACCAGGGACCAGTGGGTGAGGTATCGCCAAATAATTTGCCGTAGGGGGCGATCGCTCGTTGCGCCCATTAACACTAGGGTGGAGCGACTGTAGGGGGCGAGAAGGGTCGTGATTTGACTAGGTTTGAGGGGTTGGTGGGTTGGTGGGTTGGTGGGTTGGTGAGATGGTGGGTTTCCCTGCCCTCCAGAGCCTGCCAGTTCTAGAATCCCTAGGGATTTGACCAATTGAGCGCGATCGCGTTTTAGGGTACTGAGCCGCTGGATGCTGTCGTTAGGCAGTTGCAGCTTGGTGGCAATCCCTTGGGGAGCCGGATCATCGAGACTGGCGATCAGCACTTCCAGTAGGGTGAGCCAGCGGGGGTGGTGTTGGTCCGGGTCGAAGCGTTTAAGCCAACGGTGGACACAGCGGAGTTGCCACCGAAGTTGGAGGGTGAGGCTTAAATCGGTATGGATACATTGGAGGGCATTCAGTTCACTTAACAGTTGGAGGGCGGCGTACCAGTAGGGGGCATCGAGGATATAGTGGAGTTCGCGGCGGAGGCGGGTTTGCAGGGCTGGAACCGTATCCATTTCGGTTTGAATGCGTTGGTAAATGCCGCTGGCGATCGCGTGTTCGATATACTGTCGAGTTTGGGGTTCTAGCGTAAACCTTAGGCGAATGGCAAAACGCACAGCCCGAAAAATCCGGGTGGGGTCTTCAATGAAGCTATTGGTGTGGAGCACCCGAATGTGTCGCTGTTCCAAGTCAATCAGTCCCCCAAAAAAATCGAGGAGTTCCCCCCTGCGGGGCGGAGTGAGGCGAATGGCGAGGGCATTAATCGTAAAATCGCGGCGATATAGATCCTGGCGGATGGAACTGGCTTCCACTTCCGGATTGGCGGCGGGGTAGGGGTAAAACTCTGTCCGAGCGGTGGCAATGTCGAGGCAAAGGGATTTGAGATCAGGGTCATGGTGCCAAATGATGGCGGCAGTTTGGAAACGACCATGAATTTGTAAACGGGCGTGGGGATGGCGATCGCACAACCCCTGGGCCAATTCCACCCCCGCCCCACTATCTTGAGAGCGGTGATAACCATCCACCACTAAATCGATATCAGGCAGCAATAGGGGAGAATCCGGTGGGGCTAACAACAAATCCCGCACAGCCCCGCCAACAATGTACAATTGCCACCCCCTAGCATCGGCTTGAGCTGCCACCTCTTGCAGCAAATCCCAAAGTTCAGGCACGAGGCGATCGCGCAACCGCCCTAGTACCACCTCTGGCAACGGACAGCGTGGGGGTGGGGGAGTGGGAGAGTGGGGAAGGGGGGGATTGGGGGAGTGTTGAGTATGCTCTTGATGGAGTTGGCGCAACAAATCAGTGCGGGTGACGATGCCGACAAGAGCGGTGTGGTCAAGCACGGGCAACCGACCAATATCATACGTCACCATTAGATTTTCAATGTCTGGTAAGGGGGTATCAGGGGTGATGGTTTTGAGACTGGTGGACATGAACCCCTTCACCGGAGCATGGCTAAAGTTGTGGTGTAGGGCAATGTCAAGATCGCGGCGGGAGATCACCCCCACCAGCGTCCCGGTACTGTCCACCACCGACAGCCCGGAATGCCCGTAGCGCAACAAAATCCGGTGGGCTTCGCCAATGGTGATATCCGGCTGAATGGTTCGGACAGGGGAGGACATCAGGGTACGAGCAGTGGGAGGTGGGGGCAGTTGGGCTTCAATTTGGTAGAGAATATCAGCGACTACGGTGTAGACATCGCGGTCCTCATCCCCCGGCCCCTTCGCCCCTAGGGAGAAGGAGGACTTAGATTGAAAGTCCCTCTCCCCTTGGGCGAGGGATTGAGGGTGAGGGTTAGCGGGGCGGGGCGGCGGTAAGTTAATCGTGGCGGCGGCGGCTTTGGCATGTCCGCCCCCACCAAAACCCCGGAAGATTTCACCCAGGTCGATCGCATCCAAATGGGCGGTGCCGAAGCCACCACTGCGCGATCGCCCAATCAATCCCAATTTGGTACTCCCATCTGCCTGTTGATAATGGGTTGCCAGCAGAAAAATGTCACTTTCCGCCACCGACATCACGCGAGATAGTAAGCTAGATAGCCCACTAATCCGGGTTCCCAGCCCTAAGATTACCCAGGCCATTGACACGCCTTGAATCGTCTTGCTATGCATCCGTTGCAGCACCTCCGGCAACAGATCTTGTAACGGAACTGATAACCCCGGTTCCACATATTCCGACAATACCCGTGGCGCAGCTCCCTGTTCCATTAGCCAAGCCAA
>JAYKIC010000184.1:0-3755 GCA_035284985.1 Leptolyngbyaceae cyanobacterium | reverse complement strand
CTATGTGCCCTCTGGACAATACCTCACCCAGCGGGGCGGTACCTTTTTGTTTGATACTGAGGGTGAGTTGCTGTATGAGTATGGCGATCGCGGTCTGCTCGGATTTGCGGAAAACATGAGCAATCCCCTCTGTTTTCTGGATACTCAACCCTCAGAATCATCCTCAACCCTAGAGGTTGTAAATGTTGATTTTTGATGAGAAGAGCGATCGCTTTTTGTCAATTACCGCTAAGATGAGAAAGCAATAATTAACCACTTTTTTACCATAGCCAGTGTAGCAGTTAAGGTGTGCATAGCACAACGTAACGCACCCATGTGGCGGTGTTGTAGACGAGACTCAGAATGATCAACTTGAAAGCTAGGTGAATTATGGTTCAAGCCCTTCAATCACAAAACATGAGTTTCCTAGAGTTTTTGGCGTGGAAACCTGAAACCGGACGCTACGAATTACATGATGGAGTGATTGTTGAAATGCAGCCAACTGGTCCCCATGAGCAAGTCGTTGGTTTACTCAATCGAAAACTAAATGTCCTGATCGATCAAGAAGAATTTAACTACTTTATTCCCAATACTGCCATGATTCAGCCATTGGGATATGATACCGGATACAAACCCGATCTGCTAATAATAGATACAGCTGCCCTGGAGCATGAACCGCTGTGGCAGAAAGAGTCAATCATCACCTTGGGGCAGTCCGTAAAACTCGCCGTAGAAGTCGTGTCTACCAACTGGCCCGATGATTATGCCCGAAAATTTGAAGATTACGAAGCAATGGGAATTCAGGAATATTGGATCGTAGACTACAAAGGGTTGGGGGGACGACGCTACATTGGTCAGCCGAAACAACCTACTGTAACTGTTTGTCACTTAGTTAATACTCTTTACAAGACTCAGCTTTTTCGCCAAGGCAGTAGGCTGATTTCTCCCAGCTTTCCGACGTTTCAGCTTGCGATGGACACAATATTTGCCCTGGGATAGGTAGGAGGTGAGGTAATGGCACGAATTTCAGCAGGGACGGTGGCGATCGCCCTCATCCGCACCTATCGCACCCTCATTTCACCCCTGTTTCCCCCCGTTTGCCGCTATCAGCCCACCTGCTCCACCTACATGATTGAAGCCATCCGGCGGTATGGGGTTTTGCGGGGCGGCTGGTTGGGACTACGGCGGTTGCTGCGCTGCCATCCCTTCCATCCCGGTGGCTATGATCCGGTTCCCCAAGGGCTGTACCAAGTGGGCCAAACCTCCCTTGAGCAAATTGTTGCGGATCATGAGTCGCCCATGTCATCGAATATAGTTGCTCATTCAGAGCATCAACCTTCGCCAGATCAGCCGGAATAGGACAATCCGACTAGGGCAACGGGACTATCCCCCTGTCTCTCTGGTGCCTCCCCCCTTAGAATTGAAATGTCCTGAATACGTGTGCCATGCCTGAAGGTCCAGAAATTAAACGAGCAGCGGATGCGATCGCCAAAGCCGTTGTTTATCAACCGATCACGGAGATATTTTTTGCCTTTGAGCATCTCAAGCCTTACGAATCTACCCTGGCAGAGGCTACCGTCATTGCGGTGGAACCGCGAGGCAAGGCTCTCCTCACCCGATTTAGCAACCAATTGAATATTTACAGCCACAACCAGCTTTACGGTATCTGGAACATTCGTCGCCCCTATGCCTATCCCAAAACGAAGCGCCAGCTACGCCTTGCCATCGACACGACTAAGGCTTCCGCCCTACTTTACAGTGCGTCTGATATCGACGTATTGCCCGATACTGAATTGGCTAATCATCCCTTTCTCAAACGCATTGGCCCTGATGTACTACATCCTGAGACAACTGCCACCCAGATTGTGCAACGCCTCACGAATAAATCCTTCTACCGTCGTCGTTTATCCACGTTATTACTCGATCAGCAGTTTTTATCGGGATTGGGCAATTACCTCCGCAGTGAAATTTTATTTGTGGCAGGAGTTCATCCGTCCCTACGCCCGGTAGATTGTACCGATGAACAAATTGTAATACTGGCGCAAATGGCGATCGCCCTCCCCCGTCAATCCTACGAAACTGGGGGCATTACCAATGATCTGGATCGGGTAGCAAGGTTGAAATCAGACGGGTTCACCCGTTCCCAGTACCGCTACTTTGTCTTCAGTCGGGCCAATAAACCCTGTTATGAGTGCGGTACGACCATCGTTAAAGATCGCACCGGAGGTCGCCGCTACTACTATTGCCCCACTTGCCAACCGTTGCCTGAAACCCAGTAGGAACAGCGATGGATGATGTTCAGAAGCGATCCGTAGCATCCAGCAGGGCACTACGAATCCCCGATTCCGTCATGGAATGCCCCGCATCCGGCACCACAATCAATTCCGCTTCCGGCCATGCCTGGTGCAGTTCCCACGCTGAGGTCATCGGGCACACCACATCGTAGCGTCCTTGCACGATCACCGCCGGAATATGGCGAATGCGGTCAATATTTCGCAATAGCTGATCTTCTGGCTCAAGAAATCCACCGTTGATGAAATAATGGCATTCAATTCGGGCAAAGGCGATCGCAAATTCATCCCGACTAAACTGCTGGGTTAGATTCACATCAGGGATCAGTTTCGAGGTGCTGGCTTCCCAAATTGACCAGGCTTTTGCCGCCGTCAACTGGACCGCATTGTCCTCACTGGTAAGACGTTTATAGTAAGCCGCCACCAAATCATCCCATTCATCCGGAGGAATCGGCTTAAGGTACTCCTCCCATACATCCGGGAAAATATAGCTGGCCCCCTCCTGATAAAACCAACGAATTTCTTTCGATCGCAACATGAAAATGCCCCGGAGAATTAAGCCAAGGCAGGGATCGGGATGGGTTTGGCTATAGGCGAGGGCGAGGGTGCTGCCCCAACTGCCGCCAAAAACCGTCCACTGGGGAATGTCGAGGTGCGATCGCAACCGTTCCATATCCGCCACCAAATCCCAGGTGGTATTTTCTGCGAGTTCCGCATGGGGGGTACTGCGGCCACAGCCCCGCTGATCAAACAACACCACTCGCCATTTTTGCGGATTAAAATAACGGTAATAAATTGGGTCAATGCCTCCACCCGGTCCACCGTGAAGAAAGACTACAGGTTTACCCTCTGGATTACCGACCTGCTCAAAATAGATGGTGTGTAAATCGGAAACTTTCAGAGTGCCAGTGGCGTAGGGAGTAATTTCGGGATAGAGCGATCGCCTAGTCATGAATCAGAATTACCGTCGGCAAATGGGACGAACAATAGAATTTGCAGTCGATTCTACGCCCTAAACCATCCCTCAACCATCTGGCGTTACAATTTGACTGACTTCTCATCCATCCCAACGAACACCCCTATGGAAGGTTACATTGTTTCTCTGATTATTTTCACCGCTGTCTTTGCCCTGTTTAGTTTGGGACTGAATTTACAGTGGGGATTTACCGGATTGTTGAACTTTGGTCAAGTCGCCTTTATGTTAGTCAGTGCCTATATGGTGGTGATCCTAACCGCTGAAGGATACCTCAAAGAACTGCCCCTCGCCCTGCTGGATGAATTTAAGTGGATGCAAAATAATCCGGCGATCGCCCAATCCCTCCAAGGACTGTCCACCATCCTACCTGGACATTTACCCATCCTCGTGGCGGTGGGGGTGGGAGCGATCGCCGCTGCCCTGCTGGGATTACTGATGGGCGTTGCCACCCTAAAACTTCGCACCGACTACCTCGCCATCGTCACCATTGGCACCGCCGAAGTATTGCG
>JAYKIC010000183.1:0-10725 GCA_035284985.1 Leptolyngbyaceae cyanobacterium | reverse complement strand
GCATTGTGCTCACCGCTGAACCGGGGGAGAATTTTGAACCCGGTGGCCAAAGTGCCAGCATCATTCACGCTTTAACCTCTCGCTTGCGGGGGGCCATTGGCGGCTTAATTTTCTCCGTGTTAGTGAGCTTTATGCTGGTGATTCCCAGCTTGGTGCTACCTGCCTTTAGCCAGGTATTTGTCGATAATGTGTTAATTGGTGGTCGAACCGATTGGTTGCCCTATGTGATGGCAGGCATGGTGGGCATTGTCTCGTTGCAAGCGGTGTTGACCTTGTTCCAATTGCGCTACCTCCGGGCACTCAAGGTAAAGCTAGCGGTGGGCATGGCCAGTCGATTTGTGTGGCACGTTTTGCGCTTGCCTGTTGGATTTTATGCCCAGCGGTTTGCGGGAGAAATTAGTAGTCGGGTGCGGCTCAATGATCAGGTTTCTAGCGTGTTATCGGGACGGCTGACATCCACGGTGATCAGTGTGTTCATGGTCTTCTTTTACGCCATTGCCATGTTCTACTACGATGTGCTCCTCACCCTCATCGTGATCTTGTTTGCCATTATTAATGTGGTGGTGTTGCAGTGGGTATCTCGACAGCGCACTGACTCCAATTTGCGGTTGGCCCAGGAACAGGGGAAAGTGGCAGGGGTGGCGATCGCCGGACTCCAAAGTATTGAAACCCTGAAAGCATCTGGGCTTGAATCCGACTTCTTTAGCCGTTGGGCCGGGTACTACACCAAAGCCATCAATGTCCAGCAAGACTTAGGGTTGATGAACCGTGTGGTGGGTGTTCTTCCCACCCTCCTTTCTTCTCTGGCGGCCATGTCCCTTCTGGTCATTGGAGGGTTCCGCGTCCTCAACGGTGAATTGACCATCGGGATGTTGCTCGCCTTCCAACTGCTCATGCGGAGTTTTCAAGGGCCAGTGAATGGCCTGGTTAGCTTTGGTAGCACCCTGCAAACTCTCCAAAGTAGCCTCCAGCGTCTGGATGATGTCCTCAACAACGACATCGACCCCGAACTTCAAACTCCTGCTCCCAACTCTCCCTCTCCCCACCCATCCACTCATCCATTAGACCTGTCCGAAAATTGGGGTGGAGTACCCGCGCAGCGGGTACGCCACCCCAAATTTCGGACGACTCTATTTCGTCACCGTCTCCAAGGCTACATCGAATTGCAGAACATCAGTTTTGGCTATCATCCCTTAGAAGCCCCCCTGGTAGAGGAGTTTAGTCTTAAAATTAAGCCCGGTCAGCGCATTGCTTTTGTGGGCGGCAGCGGTTCCGGTAAATCGACCCTCGCCAAGGTAGTGGCCGGATTGTATCAACCATGGTCCGGGAAAATTCTGTTTGATGGCATGGAGCGATCGCACATTCCCCGCGCCGTTCTCACCAACTCCATTGCGGTTGTGGAACAGGATATTGTCCTATTTGAGGGAACGGTTCGGGAAAACTTGACCCTGTGGGACACCACTATTCCCGATCGGGACATTCGGCGTGCCTGTCAAGATGCAGCCATTGAGGACATTATCCTCTCAATTCCCTGTGGTTACGACGCTGAGCTATTGGAGGGGGCTACGAACCTCAGTGGTGGGCAACGGCAACGGCTGGAAATTGCCAGGGCATTAGTGAATAACCCCTCTATCCTGATTATGGATGAGGCCACCAGTGCCCTGGATACGGAAACCGAAAAAATTATTGACCAAAATTTGCGGCGACGGGGTTGCACCTGCCTAATTGTGGCTCACCGTCTCAGCACCATTCGGGATGCCGACGAAATTATTGTGCTCGATCGGGGCAAGGTGGTGCAGCGAGGTACCCATGAAGACCTATGGCGGCAAGACGGTCATTATGCCCGTTTGATCCAGAGTGGGGCGGACTCCTAGCCTGCCCCAGGATGTCACCGATCCGCTGATCGGACCACCACGCCTAGGGTTGCCGGAGACAGGAAGTAAAGTGTCTGCTGCACGGACACTTCACTCCCTTTTGGGCTTAGGTTGAATCAAAACAACAGAAAATATAAAACATGGTGGGCGATCGCTAATCAAGCGAGTGACCTGTTAAAATACATAAGCTGTGCATTCAAGTCCGACCTTGAGCCAATCACTGGATATCCCAACCGTAGATACCTATTTGCAAGAGCTAGCGGCCATTCAACAGACTGGTTCAAAGCGGGTTGCAATCCTAGGTTCACGCCACGTTCCCATCACCCACCAAAACATGATCGAACTCATGAGTTATGCCTTGGTGGAAGCGGGCAATAATGTCCTGACATCGGGAGCGACAGGCACCAATTCCGCTGCAATTCGTGGAGCAATGCGGGCTGACCCTAATTTGTTAACGGTTATCCTGCCCCAAAGTTTATCTCGACAACCATTGGAATCTCGTAAGCAATTAGAAAACGTGATTCACTTGGTTGAAAATTCAGATAATGATGCTATGTCCTTAGCCGAGGCGAGTTTGCTGTGCAATCAGGAGATTATTTCCCGGTGTCAGCAGCTTATCTGTTTTGCTTTTCATGATAGTGTGACGTTGCTGAAAACCTGTAAGGATGCAGAAGATCAACACAAAGTTCTCACACTGTTTTACTTAGACTAGGTAGATTAGGAATTTGTCTGGGAAACAATTACCAGTAAGGGAGTGGTGTGTACTGCTCTCTTACTGGAATTTCTTCACTTGGTAAATAGATCCCTAACGGATTGGCTGAGGACGACTGAATAGGTTAAGGAGCGATCGCCCTCCGAGTCACTGATGATCATCACTGGTGATTATGATTAAATGGCGTTCACATGGCCAATAAATCATCCAACGCCTCTAGTGCCTCACATCCCGACGAGCCAGCCTTGTTTTTAGCTGTCCCAACAGGTATTCTTGCCACGTTCGTGCCCTCCACTAACGCCATTGTGCCCTGGTGTCGCCCGTAGAGGTAATCGTCAGCGTAACGCCGAAAGACCGCTTCTACCGCAGCCCGCGAATTTTTCAAGCCCCATTCGTCGGCGATGATTAGGGCTTTATCCAACACATCTTTGCTCAGCCTTATTTTGTTGTCATGCATAATTGGGTATCCGTTGAAAGAAGGTATAAGCCGCGTACGTTGGCAAATTGGGGATCGCCCATCACGGTGAAAAGTTTACGTCCAGCCAGTCGCTCTGAAATCAAATGAGATCCTCCCCCTGTCACCAAAAACTTAGTCACTCTGGGCATATAAGGGGTGTATTGGGCTTTCACTGTTTGGAAAATCCCCTTAAACCAGGAGTCCAAATGTTCGTCTAGCCAAGAGGCCCATGATAATCCCGTATCGGCGTAGACATGGCCGACCCGAAATCCATCCATCACAATGCCGGGGTCAACCGTTGTACCCAAGGCATCCGTTAGCCGCCGATCAAAGCTGATGGATACGGCTAACTCGTAGGAACCGCCCCGATTCATGACGTTTTCGTCAATCACTTCCCCATCCGCATCCACAAGCCGGGTGAGCCAGGTGCCACCGCCAATGTCGATGACGATGGTATAACCAGTATGGGGGATTTGACCCTGACTCTGGGCGTAATAGTAAGCTCCCATTCCTTCCCGCGATACATCGACGGATTTGACATTGACTCGAAATTCCACATCGTTGCGAACAAATTCATGGATACCTAACAATTGCTCCCGCAGGGCATCGCCATGCTTGTTGGGTTCCGGGGTGGATACTAAAAGGTTCAGGGGAAATTCCGACAGGCTGTCATGAATCGGATCAAGACAGGCGTAGAGATGCAAACGGGCTAGCTCAACTTTGTTTTCAATGACTGTTTGTTGCTGACGACGATATTTATAGGCTTGGGCACCGAAATGGTAACGGCTACCGTCAGAGAGTTCAATTAAGGGTGATGCGTCGGAATAGCTGACGGCGTTGCGACCTTGGGGGAGTTGGTAACGGACGGAGCGGATGGCTTTGGGATGACCGTTGCCATCGTAGAATTTCAGGTCGTAATTGCCCGCATCTAGGGCCAAGGTGCGGGTGGTGGCGATCGCTGAACGGGAGGATTTTGCAGTCGGAGCTTCAGCCAAGTGTGAGACTGTAACCGCTGCGGTCTCACAGTCTGCGGAGGATATCTCATGGGTTGAAGTTTGCCCTTTACTAGAGCGCCGTTGTTTGGTAGCTGTAGTCATAATGTTTTTTCCACTTCCAGATGGGGTACGCTGTCCCCTGAGGTACACAAGAACTATAACACGTCCGTACTAAAAAGCAAGGGGTATTGCAAAATATTGCAGCCATCTGGGTACACTCCCTCCATTCACTATGGATTAATGGCCTATGTCTTCAGATTTTGTCTTGTTTGCCCAACATGGCTGGGCTGATACAAATGAGTCGATTGTCTCTCTCTCCCGGACCCTAGTGACCGCTCAAAACCCTATCATTGCTCCCGATTTAGGTTGGTTTAATACCTGGTTGCGGATGGAGCCGTTGATCCAGCGGGTTGAAGCTCAAGCGGTGGCGGTAGCAACCCAATATCCTCAGCGTCACTGGCGGGTTATCGGGCACTCCATGGGAGGGCTGATTTGGGTGGAGCTATTACATCGTCATCCTGAATGGTGGTCACGGCTTCATTCCTTGGTATTGGTGGGATCGCCCATTGGTGGGTCCGATTTGGGGCGACTGTTGGCCCCTTTTGGTTTGGGGCTAACAGTCGCCGATGATTTGGGAGTGAATCGACGGGCTTTGGTAGAGGCGATCGCCACCCAAATTCCCACCTTGGTCGTTGCTGGTGACATCGATGGAGGGAGTGATGGTACGGTGATGCTAGAATCGACTAAGGTGGAACGGGCCACTACCCATATTTTGACTGGTATTAGCCACGCCACCCTGAAAAGGCATCCTTTGGTGGGGGAGGCGATCGCCAGTTTCTGGAAACAGCCCCTCATCCCACTGGCAGAACCTCCTACCCCCAGCCATAAATTGATCCAAAAACTCCGCCGAATTCCTGGAATGACCGATGCCCACTACCGGGGTGCCCAGGAGGGAACCAAAATTGCCACCCTGGAAGATGGTTCTACCCTGCGGATATGGACTAATGTCCTAGGTATTCCCCATGTTTTTGTCGTTAGTTCTGAAGAAAAGTGCCTCTATGCCGGATTTGTGGGATGGGCAGACAGTGCTGTGTTCAAAACCACCCTTGCAGAAATCCTCAATCCTTATCCAAATAGCTCAATTAATCGTTGAATTTTTGTTATCCCTAGTCGTCCGCATTGCTGCAATTAAACCTTAAGGCATATCTCACAACTGCTGGGTCGCAACTTGACTATTGGTTTCCTGGATCGATCCACAATCCCAGCGGTTCGCCCAAACGGTGTAAACTTGTCCTGTTTTGTTAGATCCACTGACCGTAATCAAAACTTCATACTTTAGAGCCAATTGCACAGCGTTTTGATAGCCTATCAACCGTGTACCCTCGCTAAATTGCTGAACTTGCTGATAAAATTTTCCCTTGAAAATGGCAGAGGTAACAACCTGACCCTGCCAATAGGTTTTGAACTGACGAAAACCAATCGTTTCTTCCCGCATTACTACAGGTAGTGTCATCTATTCCGTCTCCAATGCGAAGAACTACATACAACTACGCGATTAAAATTATGAAAACTGCATCACCACTCCCTGATAAGTCCGCACTATTAAGTTAATTAATAGTGCTTAAGTTAAGAGTAACAGGTCTAGTAATCATTAATATTACTTAGTTTGCCTATGGCTCTCAATTAGGATATTCGTTAAATCAGGGTAACAGTTTAATTTCAGAAGTTGCACTCTCTCATGTATATCTAGTATTCCCCTAGGATTGAAAACTAGCATCATCCGAAACAGGGAAAGCATTTCATCATGGAACTGATATCATAGAGCCTGATGGGTTGCCACAATCTACAATAAAAAGGCTTATCCGCTCCAATCGTAAAAACCTGTAACCTAAATTTAAGTAGGGTAACGATTGTATCTGAAAGATTGCAAGATGTAGCTTATTAGTTTATTCATCTTAAAAGAATTATAACTAACAATCGAAAAATGACACTATTTATTTTACTTTTTGATTTCTTATGGCTAAAGCAATAGGTTGGTTTGGCCAAATTACCGTAAGGCATTCAATTATTTCGTTTACAATAGTAACGCTTTTTCCTATTCAGTCTAGGACTATTCGGGTTAACAGTGATCTGAAAACAGGTCTAACCTCATCAGTATTTCAGATCCCATAGGGGGAGATATTTGTTGTTCTAGTATCTTAATTTCTCTCACTTGAGTAAACTATTTCTAGTTTTGCTTTATTATTAGTTTTGCCATGACTGTTACTCCTACGATCGCGTTTCAAGATTATTTTGATGTCATTGTTGTTGGGGCGGGGCATTCCGGCTGTGAGGCCGCACTGGCTGCGGCGCGGTTGGGTTGCCGTACCCTGATGCTGACCCTCAATCTGGATAAAATCGCGTGGCAGCCCTGTAATCCAGCAGTGGGGGGACCAGCCAAAACCCAGTTAACTAATGAGGTCGATGCCCTGGGGGGAGAAATTGGCAAAATGGCCGATCGCACCTATTTGCAAAAGCGGGTACTCAATTCCTCACGAGGTCCGGCGGTGTGGGCGCTACGGGCACAAACGGACAAGCGCGAATACGCCAAGGTGATGCGGGATATTGTGGAAAATCAGGAGAATCTGATTGTCCGGGAAGGCATGGTGACGGATTTGGTGCTGGGCAAAAATGATGAAGTGGTCGGGGTGCAAACCTATTTTGGGGTTGGGTTTGAATGTAAGGCGGTGGTGTTGACCACGGGCACCTTTTTGGGCGGAGTGATTTGGATTGGCGACAAATCGATGGCAGCGGGGCGCGCAGGAGAATTTGCCGCTGAAGGGCTGACGGATAGCCTGAACCGTTTGGGCTTTGAAACCGGACGCTTGAAAACGGGAACTCCGGCACGGGTGGATAAGCGATCGGTAGACTATAGCAAAATGGAGGTGCAGCCGCCGGATGAGCAGGTGCGTTGGTTTAGTTTCGATCCTGAGGTTTGGGTGGAACGGGAGCAGATGAACTGCTATCTCACCCGCACGACTGGCGAAACTCACCGCTTAATTCGGGAAAATCTCCATCTTTCTCCAATTTACGGGGGTTGGGTTGATTCCAAGGGACCGCGCTATTGTCCCAGTATCGAAGATAAGATTGTTCGATTTAAGGACAAGGATTCCCACCAGATTTTCATTGAGCCGGAAGGTCGGGATATTCCCGAACTTTATATTCAAGGATTTTCCACGGGGTTGCCAGAAAATTTGCAATTGGCGATGTTGCGATCGCTCCCTGGTATGGAAAATTGCCGGATGATGCGTCCGGCCTATGCGGTGGAATACGATTACCTGCCTGCCACCCAGTGCTATCCCACCATGATGACCAAGAAAATTGAGGGGTTGTTTGCGGCGGGGCAAATCAACGGCACCACGGGTTACGAGGAAGCGGCAGCCCAGGGGATTGTGGCGGGAATTAACGCGGTAAAATTGGTCCGGGGCGAAGCAATGATTGTTCTACCCCGCGAAACTAGCTACATTGGTACACTACTGGATGACCTCTGCACAAAGGATTTGCGGGAGCCTTACCGAATGTTGACTTCCCGTTCCGAATATCGGCTGTTGCTGCGATCGGATAATGCGGATCAGCGCTTAACCCCTCTGGGGCGAGAGGTGGGGCTGATTGGCGATCGCCGCTGGCAGGATTTCCAACGGAAACACGCAAATATCCAGGCGGAGAAAAAGCGGCTGGAAACCAATCGGGTGAAGGAGCATGAGGAATTAGGGAAAGCGATCGCCGCTGACACTGGGGTGAGGATTAAAAATGCCATCACTTTGGCAGATTTGTTGCGTCGTCCCGGTTTCCACTATGTTGATCTCGATCACTATGGCTTGGGCAATGGGGATTTAACGGCGGCGGAACGGGAAGGGGCTGAAATTGATATTAAATATTCCGGCTATATTCAACGGCAACAAAAACAAATTGATCAGGTTAGCCGCCAAGCTAATCGGTCCCTGCCCCAGAATTTGGACTATCACGCCATTCCTACCCTATCGAAGGAATCGCGGGAGAAATTAGCGGCTGTGCGCCCGTTGACCGTGGGCCAAGCCACCCGCATTGGTGGGGTGAATCCGGCGGATATCAATGCGCTGCTGGTGTATTTGGAAGTGCGCGATCGCCGCCAAACCCTAGCCGCTAATTAAAGCGTTCCTCAAATTCTATGGCGATATTTCATGGCGATGGTTGCGGTTGAGAACTGTCCAGCCAAGCCACTATCCCGTCAGCGATCGCCCCCGCCAGTTTCGCCTGCTCCACCGGATCAATCACCCATTCAAATTCCGTTGGATTAATCATAAACCCCAATTCCAACATTACGGCAGGGGCGGTGGTGGGCCGAGTTAGGGCCAAGTTGTTCCAAAAAACGCCGTAGGAGGGGCGATTGAGGGTTTCCACCAAATAATGGTGCAAAAATACAGCCAGATTATGGGCTTGGGCGTTATACCAAAAAGCCCCGATTCCGGCGGTGTTGATGGCATCCCCATTGTCCGGCAGGGCGTTGTAGTGGATACTGAGGGCCAGATCGGGGGCGCTGGTTTGGATCAGATTAACGCGATCGCCCAAACTCACTGCCACATCCGTCTCTCGCGTCAGCATCACCTCGGCTCCGCGCCGTTCCAATTCATCTCGCAACAACAACGATACGGCTAAATTCACGTCTTTTTCAGAATAACCCGTTGGCCCCCGCGCCCCCAATTCTTCACCACCATGTCCCGGATCGAGCAAAATCCGCATTCCTGCTAGCGGCTGTGGCCCCGTCAGTTGAGGCGGATGGTACAGGGTGAGCACCAGGGTTGTTCCCTCATAGCGCAAGTCATAACCCCACTGTTGTTGAGTTTTGAGGCTAAAACGGTAGGTCACACGATCCGGCTGGGGTTGGGTCCAGTCCAATCGTTCCACGAGGGGGTCATCGTTGAGTAAAATCGTGTCCGTTTGGGCTGTAGTGTTGTAAAGGGTCAGGGTAAAGGTATGGCTATCCTGATCAACGCTGAGGGGGACAGGGGTTTGCAGCGGAAATCGAATTTCAGTGCGTTGGCGGGGCGATTCCGGCGGCATATCCCTTCCTGGGCGCATTTGTACACTGCGGATGAGCGATCGCGGCGGCACGGCAGCTATCTGCACAGTCACATCACTATTGCTAATCCATGGGCCGTAGTCCAGTTGCCACCAGTCCCCTTCCCGTCCAACCACACGGGCGCGGGTACCTGTGGGTAGTGGTGTGAGCCGGGAATAATCCGTACTGGGACCAGTGCGGGCGGCTCCGTAACTGGCCGTGACTTCTGCCACTTGGATGGTGGCGGGGTCGAGAATTTCAATGGTTCCGGGGGCGATTTGTTCCATGCTGGTGCCTGCCAATTCCAGGTGGTATCGGGGGGCACCTAACAATCCCGTCCGTTCAAAACTACCACAGCCCTGGTACAGCATGGCTTGGGGATTGGCGGCCTCAACGCTGGGCTGATTGTCGAAGGTGAGAATGGCGTAATTGGGGGGGAGGGCGATCGCTTGCGGCTGGGCCATTAGGGGAATGGTTTGCGTATCCAGATTGACGGTGACAGTAGCGGCAGGGGGAGCGATCGCCTCAAAACAAATTAAGTCTCCCGGCTGTCGCGCCAGATCGACGGTGGGAGTGAGGGATTCGGTGACAAAACTTACACCTTCAGGAGTGGGGAGTTGGTTGGCCAACCGAGTAACCACCACTGTCTGTTCCTGGGAACCGTAGCGGAGCGTAAAGGTATTTTCACCGACTTGCAGGGGAAAGCTAGGGGCAAAGTGTCCGGCGGGGGAACGGGCGATCGCCTCCCCATTCACCATCACCCTTCCATCAATCCCCGCCGTACCAATCAGAAAAATTTGGTCAGCGGAAGTCTGATGGGTGGTCGGAGGATAGACCAGCACTAACTCCGATTGGGCCAAGGCAACCGAGTGACCCAAACCCCACTCCATCAGCCCCATGCCCACCAGCACTAACCCTATCTGTAGCGTCCGGATCATGGCATCTACCACCGCCTGTTTACCTGTACTTTCTGGAACTGTTCTGCTGACAATTACGAATTAAGCCTACTTTTTACTGCGGCCAGCGGTGGCATCCACCGACTCCACCTCAGAAAGGTTAAAGGTTACAAGTTTGTCCCAATTGCCCCCTTCAAACAACACGGCCACCTTACCATCGCTGACCCGCTGCACTAGTCCTTGAAATCCGTAGTAAATATCGTCAATATTTGTTATCCGAACAGCGGAACCTGGAAAAATCATAGTATAGCCATCCTACGCAATCTACTTTGCTTAATATATCAAAGTCATGGTCATGGGACAAAAGTTGAGTTGCCCTCCTAAGGAATGCCTGGGACCAAACAGGCATTCCTTAGGGGGGCTTAGCATCCTAAAGTTTGTACAACTTTTCTAGGGTCTTGCTGTAGTTTTTCACAAAGTCCTTCAGCCATCCATTTTTCTTCTTGCGATTAGAACGCTTATGGCGTTCCACGTATACGGAAGCCGCATCACTTTGGCGCTCTGCTACTTTCCTCACGAATTTCTCGTAGGCCGAAAAGGTTTGCTTCTTTCGCTTTTTCCGCTTCTTGCGTCTAGATCTACTACTTGTACTTGGTTTATCTGAACCGCTAACTTTCAGGTAAACGATATTGTCGAAGGGATCAGATTTGGCTG
>JAYKIC010000182.1:0-3366 GCA_035284985.1 Leptolyngbyaceae cyanobacterium | reverse complement strand
GTTTGGCTAAATCGCCATCGCTAATAATCGGCGTTTGCAGTTTCAGGAGACGACAGCTCTCTGGCTCCGGCTTCAGCAAGTTGCGCTCCGAGCCGATGGTGGTGATGGCCGAGGTGACAATTGCTTCCCGAATCGAATCGATGGGGGGATTCGTTACCTGAGCAAAGAGTTGCTGGAAGTAGTCGTAGAGTAACTTGGGTCGATTGGACAGCACCGACAGGGGCGTATCCGTTCCCATTGCGCCCACCGCTTCTACCCCGTCCTGGGCCATCGGAGTCAGCAACAGCCGCAATTCTTCAAAGCTGTAGCCAAAGGCTAACTGGCGCTGATGCAGTGGCGCAGCGGGTTTCGCCGCCACTTCTTCTGTGGGATTGACATCGGCCAAATCCATCAGGTACTGATCCAACCACTCCCGGTACGGTTGCTGGGTGATAATCTCCTGCTTCACCTCTTCATCGGCAATGATGCGCCCCTGGTTCATGTCCACTAGGAACATCCGCCCCGGCTCCAGTCGCCCTTTCTTGACCACCCGCTCCGGCTCAATGGGCAACACTCCCGCCTCGGAAGCCATGATCACCAAATCATCATTCGTGACGTAGTAGCGGGACGGGCGCAAGCCATTGCGATCCAGAATCGCCCCCATCACGGTGCCATCGGTAAACGCAATGGATGCAGGACCATCCCACGGTTCCATCAAGCAAGAATGATATTCATAGAATGCCTTGCGCTCTGCCGACATGGACTCGTGAGCGGCCCAGGGTTCGGGAATCATCATCATTACGGCATGGGGGAGCGATCGCCCCGCCAAGGTCAGCAATTCTAGGGTGTTATCGAAAATGCCGGAATCGCTGCCCTCAATATTGATCACAGGTTGAATTCGTTCCAAGGCATCCCCAAAAAACTCGGATTGAAACAAAGACTGGCGGGCGTGCATCCAGTTGACATTCCCCCGCAGGGTATTGATTTCCCCGTTGTGGGCCACATAGCGATAGGGGTGGGATCGTTCCCAACTGGGGAAGGTGTTGGTGCTGAAGCGAGAATGCACCAGTCCCAGGGCACTTTCCATATCTGGATCATTCAAGTCGGGGTAATACTGGCCCACCTGCTCCGGCATTAACATCCCCTTATAGACGATGGTGCGGCAGGACATACTGGCAGGATACCAATACGGATCAACGTCTGTGACGCGAATGGCGGTGTGCGATCGCTTGCGAATCAGATACAGCCGCCGTTCAAATTCTAGTTCGCTCTTGACATCTGCCCCGCAGCGAATGAACACCTGTTGCATAAACGGTTCACTGGCCCGCGCCGTTTCCCCCAAGGAGGAATGATCCGTCGGCACATCCCGCCAGCCCAACACCTGCTGCCCCTCCTCCTGTACCACCCGCTCAAAAATGGTGCGAGCCTTCAGCCGATCCGCTTCATCGGGAGACGAGTAGATCATGCCAACGCCATACCGACCTGCCTCCGGCAACGTGATCCCCGCTGCTGTGGCAACCTTTTCCATAAATTTGTGGGGCATCTGCATCAAAATTCCAGCCCCATCCCCCGTGTTGGGTTCCGCCCCCACCGCCCCTCGGTGATCCAAATTCAGCAGAATTGTCAGGGCTTGTTGCACAATATCGTGAGACTTCTGACCCTTCTGATGCACAATAAAGCCTACACCACAGGCATCATGCTCATTCTGAGGATCGTACAATCCCTGTTTTTGGGGAATGGTCGGTTTCGTCATATCTATACGCAATTTATGATGGCTACGGAAAATTAAACGGTCCACGCATTGCCCCCCGCAGACCGGATGCTTCCTGACATCGATCAACTGCCGTTTGCCCATAAGCAAAACAAGGGTTAGGTACAACGCTGGTACCAATAGTTAAAATGAATTGTCCCCCCAGAAACGGTAAACTACGATTCCTCTTAAGGAAATTGTCAGATCCCCTGGGCTTGCCAACCGATGATTGTGGCAATTATCTTGGCCTGTAGCCTCGATCCAGACAGCGGATATCCCTTATCCTTCCTGCATTCAAAGCAATCTTGGATCACTTTTACTAGATATTGTGTTGTTTGAAGAAACAATACGAAAGATGGTGGAGTGTAGTTCATCGTTAAATTTGCCACGCATTGCTGCTTTCTTGGGGCTGAGGTTAGCATAATGGACGGGTACCTGTTTTCTCTTGCAAACTGCTGTAGGCTTAACCGTCTTTTTGCAGCACTCTTACCAAGAATTAAGGAAGAAAGCTATGCCGTTGTCACCACAAACTGTCTGCGATAATCTTGACCACATTGAAGAGGTGGATCTGGTGGAAGGGGCTACCTATCGTGAGCAGGCTTATAGCTTGTTGACTGATGATACGGTGAGTACCAATCTCAAGGAAGAGGTGTGTGATCATCTCAATCGAGCGAATCAATTGCAGGCACTGGCCACGGTTAACCCAGATGAAAGTTACTAACGATATCGATTACTTTTCCTCGCTTTGGTCCATTTAGAGAGACTGCGCTTCTGGCGATTTTAGTGAAGCACATGGCCAAAATTAATTTTGGCCATGTGCTTCACTTAGTCTAATTTTTAGCCTTGATACTACAATTGTTTTTTTAAGGCAATATTGATGACGCGCATCCCGATTTTACAACCAGGGCAGAGTTATACGTTTCGGCAATATTTTGAGTTGCCGTTTGAGTCTGATGATATTTTGGCGGAATTAGGCTATTCCTTGGAACGGGTTGAATTAGCCTTAACTCGGTATTCAGGAAAACTCGACCGATTAGAAGAATCTCAGCGGCGTATTAGAGAAAATTTGCAGTATGCTAGCCTCAGCAGTGAACAGGCTCGTCGGGAGCTATTGGTGGCCCCGATTATTACTGATTTGTGTTATTACACCCACTCTCAACTCCGAATTGAGTATCCGTTAGTGGTGAACGACTGGCTCAAGGGCAACCTAGATTATTTGGTGCGAGCTAACACTATGTTTTTGGTGGTTGAGGCTAAGAATGATGATCTCACGCGGGGATTTACGCAATTGAGTGCAGAGTTAATTGCATTAGAACAGTGGTCAAGCCTAGGGGAAAATTCTGGGAAAGATACTGGACCCTCTATTTTGTATGGTGCTGTCACTACAGGAGATGTGTGGAAATTTGGCCAACTTCACCGCAATAAAAAATGTATTGTACAGGATATTAATCTCTACAAGATCCCTGGGGATTTTGAGGACTTGATGCGTATTTTGGTGGCAACTCTGGCTTCTGATTGACTGACAAAACTTTTCCCCTCATCCCTAAATCCCTTCTCCCACAAGGGGAGAAGGGACTTCAAACCAGGTTCTTGGGTCGAAAGCCCCTCTCCCGCTCTGGGAGAGGGGTTGGGGTGAG
>JAYKIC010000181.1:0-18283 GCA_035284985.1 Leptolyngbyaceae cyanobacterium | reverse complement strand
TAGCTCAATATTATCTTGCCCAATATTATCTGGCTCAATATCATAGCGCCGCCCCTAGTTGGGTGGCAGCTTGATTTAACGCTAAGACTGTAGTTTTGGTTTGATTAATACTACTAGAAGTGTCTTGAGCTGCTAGATCAAGATTGCTCATTGCTATCACCACCTGACGGATACTCGTCGCCTGCTCTTGGGCTGTGAGGTAAATTTGTTGGGTGCGAAGGGCCATACTTTCAATATCCTGGCGGATAGTGGCAAATGCCTCGGCAGTTTCTTGGGCAATAGCAATGCTGTCTTGTACTGTAATCACCCCTTCGCCGCTAGCACTAACCACGGATTGGATGGCCGTTTGTACCTCATCAATCAGGGCATTAATTTGGTTCGATGATTGCTTACTTTGGTTGGACAGCTTCCGAATTTCAATCGCAATGATGGAAAAACTAGCCCCATTTTCCCCCGATTGCACCGCTTCAAGCCCCGCATTGAGGGCCAGCATATTGGTCTGAGCGGCCAGATCACTGACGAGGGCTGTGATCCCCCCAATTTGGGTAGCGTGCAGTTGGAGTTGTGCCGCTGCCGTAGAAATGGCCAACACCTTTTGTCGTAATTGCTCCATTTTTTCCAAGGTTCCGGTAACAGCTTGGCGACCCCGATCGGCCTGGGACAGGGCACGGGTGGCCGAATCGCTGGATGCCTTGGCTTGCTGGGCCGATTGCTGAGCGGATGTATTCAGTTCATCCATGGTGGTGGAGGTTTCGGTGACGGCGATCGCCTGTTGGGCAGCGGTTTGTTGCTGCTGTTGCGTCGTGGTCGCTAGCTCCACAGCGGTTTGGGAGAGGGTAGCGATCGCCTCCTTCAAGGTGGCGATAATAGTGCGGCTGAGCCAATAACCCAAGGGAGACGCGGCCAGCAGGGCAATGGCTAACATAACCCTAAATAACTGTACGGTCTGTTGATATAACACTGTGGCCTTAGCCCGTTCTTGGCTAGCCACTTCCAATTGCAAATCAATTAAGTCTTGAATTTTGGCCGTGAGGGGGTCAATGTTGGCATAGAGTGCCCCGTTAAATGCGGCAATGGCCGTGAGATCGCGCGATCGCAGCGCAGCCTTCAGCTCCGCTATTTCCCCATCAGATTGGGCTAATAATATCTTCACCTCCCCTACCAGAGCTTGCTCTGCCGGAGTTAGCAACGTATTTTGATACGCTTGCCATTCAGCCTCAATCCGTTGCTCTGCCGCTTCAATCATCCCCAGCGCTGCATCCGGAGTCAACAAACCATGGTCAGTCTTGTTGACCGCATCAATTACATTAACCGCGTACTGATCGGAAATGATTTTAAGTTGCTGAAGCGGAATCACCCGATCATCGTAGATAGTGGTCACTTGGGCATCGAGGGTACGAAAGGACATCAGGGCATATCCGCCCAAACCAGCAAGAATCAAGGCAGGGACCGCATAGCCCATATATATTTTCGTACTTAACTTCATGGAATTTAAGCGCATATCTGCCTACTACCTAGGTCTGTAGCGAAGGAAAACCTAGTCCTCAATATTTAAAAAACCCGCCATCGCAGAAATATCATCATTCGCTAACAATTCTTAAGGCTAGGATCGGGTGGTGATGGTGCCGCAAAGTGCTCTTGCCCTGCGTTAGCAGATCCATCATCCGTGATCACGCAACAGAGCCATAAAAAAACCCGACGTAATATCGGGTTAGTAAGAGATCAAGTAACCCCCATGATCTCTGCTTGGTTGTGTAGGAGAGGAACGGTCCCAAAGCCCCCAATGGAACCGTTCCATGTCTTTATCTATAAAGTTACTTTAAAATAATGACTTGGGTAACACATCCCCTATTCAGTTCCCCCAACAGGGTGAGGAAGAGCATAGTTAAACCCCATCTTAAAAAGAAACATTGCCCTAAAGCAGCCCCTCTAGCTCAATTTCCTCAATAACCTGTAATCCACGGGTGTCTCCCAGTTTTAAGACCGCAGCACGGGCATCTTCCCGGACCCCTAAGTCCTCATCTTCAGCAAAGGTTTCAATCAAAGCATCTACAGCAGTGGCGTAAATGACGTTTGACGGCAACTCCCGGCAAAGTTGACCAATGGACCAAGCACAGTTACTGCGAACCGCCGATATGGGATCGCGTAACATGCCATCAATCAAGGGTGGAATAGCCGTAATAATAGCGTCATAACCAACTAGTGCCATTTGGGCCAAAGCGCTGGCAGACCATAGGCGAACGGCTGAAATATCCTGCTTCAGTGAATGAATGAGTGGGTCACGAGTGCGAATATCCTGACAATTCCCTAAGGCCCACACGACTCCTTTGCGAACATAACCATTCCAATCCATCTGCAATTGCCCCACTAAGGCATCAACCGCATCAACACTGGGATTACGACCTAAACCATAGGCCGCACTAACTCGCACTAGGGGACAGGGATCGGTTAAAAGCCGAATTAGCTTGGGTGTCGCTCTATCATCCGCCACATCACAGAAAAACCGCGCCGCCAACATACGTTGCTGAGAACTAGGAGCATCAAGCCCAGCCAGCATCTCGTCCACATCAAACTTTTCAGTTTCGCCCGCTTCTTGAGGGGGCAACTGATCTAACGGACTTTCCAGGCTCCCGATCGCATCTAGTAAAGTTAAATCATCGTCTTGCATAAAACAACTCTATCGCAAAAGTGATCCTCCTTCTACTCTAGCTTGATAACGCCTGCCACAAACCGTAGCAATGCTACCGTCAGAGGAATAGGCATAAACCACAGCCGTTACTAGAGAACACCGCCCCCCGCATATCTGTTTTTATGTATCTGATGGTTTTATGGATCTAACCCTAGGCCAGATAGGTTTATACTAGCTTTATTGGTCCCCTATTGTTCTTTAATAGTCTGTATTGGCTTGGTTGGTTAGGCCCGTTTAATGAGCATTTCCACTTCAATTCTAGATCAGCTACTCCGAAAACTGCCTAATCTGCGTCCTCAGATTTACTTTAAGTCTTCCCTGACCGCCCTTTCTCATGCCATGGAAGACCAGGTTCTGGCAGGTAATGTGCCTTGTCTGGTGATCGCTAGTTTTCAGCAGGAGCGGTTTTATCGTCAAGAAGCACAGCGCTATCGCCGCATTGCCCGCTTAACCTCTCAGGTTTACGTCCTATCGGCACCAGAGGCAGATTTTACCAGTGGTTCCGGCGACTATGAACGGGTAGCATTTGGACCGACGGACTATTTAAGACATGAGTGGCACTTAGTTGTAATTGGGTCTCGCTATTCCGCCTGTCTTATTTGTAACGAGAAGCAAGATCTGGATGAGCGGGTAGAACGCTTGCCCGTTGCCATGGATCAAAATCGGCGTTTTGAGGGTATTTGGACGTTTGACAATCAGGTTAGTGCTCAAGCCGCTAACATTTTGCTGGATCGAATTCTCAGTTATCGCCCTGAACTAGCGGATAAAATTGCCTGTGCTAGGGCTGAATTCTTATCAGATAATCGCCCTTCGGAGTCCCATGCGGATCCCTTTGCCCAACGATTAATCACCTATTTACAAGCTGGACAGTACAAGTTATCCAAGGTGTATCGGGCCATTGTTGCCCAAAGTAGGCGGGAACACTTGGTCAACCTCATCACCGCTGCTATTCGTCAGTCCCTCAATCCAGATCAGATTTTTTCGGTGGCTGTACAAGAATTGGGGCAAACTATGCAGGTTGATCGTTGCTTTATCTATCCTTGCCGCGCCAATGATCACCACCGCATGATCCAGCATGAGTTTTTGCAGGCAACACACCTTACCTCCTGTGTGGGGTTGGTATGGCCTTTGGCAACAAACCCTTTGTTTCAGGCGATCGCCCATCATCAAGAAACAATCGCCATTGAGAATGTTAACGATTTCACGGGCATTGATTTACGGCCCCTAGAATCACTCATTGATACGTATAACATCTCTGGGTGGATGTTGGTACCCATTATCCATCAAACCAAGTTAATGGGAGTGATCGAATTGATGACGGTAACCCCCATGGCTTGGAGTAGTGATGATTTGAAAATGGTGGATGCGATCGCCGCCCAACTTGGTATTGCCCTGATCCAAGCCGATGCCTATGCCAATTTGGAAGCTCTAAATCAGCAACTAGAAGACCTAGAGCGAACTCGTAGTAATCTAATTGCTATCACAGGCCACGAGTTAAGAACTCCCCTATCAACCATTCAAGTTTGCTTAGAAAGTTTGGCCACTGAGCCAGATATGCCTCAAGAACTTCAGCAAGTGATGCTCAGTACAGCCCTTAATGATGCTGAGCGATTACGCAAATTAGTTCAGGACTTCCTAACCCTTTCCCAACTAGAAAGTGGTCGAGTGGAGTGGCATCTAGAATCACTATCCATGGAAGAATGTATCGAGCTAGCCCTCAGCAGTATTCGCACTCACCAGCACAGCGAACAACTCCCCTCTATCCAAGTTAATCTTCCAGCAAACCTCCCTTTTGTCCGGGCCGACGGGGAATGGCTAGTAGAAGTGCTGTCCAAGCTGCTAGACAATGCGTGCAAGTTCACTGAACCGAGCGGATCGGTAGAAATAGTTGCTAGCCTGACTCAAGATAAGGCATACGTGAAAGTGTTAGTAGCAGACACAGGCCGGGGGATTGAGCCTAACCAGCTTGAGGCGGTCTTTGATCGCTTCCATCAGGAGGAAGGCGCCCTAAGACGGACAACAGGGGGAACAGGATTAGGGCTAGCCATTTGCCACCAAATCATCAAAAATCTTGATGGCCAAATCTGGGCTACATCAGAAGGCAAGGGAAAGGGAAGCCAATTTCACCTCACCATTCCAGCCGTTCTAAACAGCGCTGCTAGGACACCCTAAATACGAAATCGTAAAATACCTTACCCCTAAGTCTGCTGTAGATGCTTGGCCAAAGCGTGAAGGCCAAGCACATAGCTCTGGGGACCAAATCCACTAATCTGACCTATGACCACGGGAGCAATGTAGGAATGATGCCGAAACTCTTCCCGCCTATAAATGTTGCTGAGGTGAACCTCTACTGTGGGAATCGCAACAGCAGCGATCGCATCTCGAATCGCTATACTTGTATGGGTATAGGCTCCTGCATTAATCACAATGCCGTCATACACACTACGAGCATCATGAATCGCATCAACCAATGCCCCTTCATGGTTAGACTGGAACACCTTCAAACCTAGCCCCAATTGCTCCGCAACTAAAGCTAAGTTAGCGTTAATGTCGTCCAACGTAGAATTACCATAGATAGTCGGCTCACGCCAGCCTAGTAAATTTAAGTTAGGCCCGTGGAGAACCAGAATACTGAACACAATATCTATCCTTTGGCTTCTAAAGGAGCAATGGCTCTACTTAAGTTTTAGTCAAACATGAGAGTTATGACCTCTAGGGTCACTCTTAAAAGCGATGACGGGATCGCCTGTCATTCACAGGAATCGGGATTAGCTCCGGTTCAGCTTCCGGCTGTGGACCTAGCAGTGAATCAAGCAATTTACGAACGAGTTCCCTCAGCTTATCCAGCATCTCTTCGATGAAGTCCATTGGCTAAGTAGCTCCCTATATAAACGTCAAGATTTGCACTATCACATCCACGGAACTCCACCTGCATTGATCCAGACCTGCAAGATCCTAAAGTTGAGACAGTGCGCCTTCATTTCATCATAGCGAATTTTTTCAAATAATCAAGGCGACAAACACCGTGGAAATATTTGCTTCACTCGCTACTTACTATTCGAGGAACTATCCTAGAATGGCCAAGTTCTCTCCAGCCTCGAATACCTGTATCTGAGAAACTGGCTGAATCATTCTTAACCTATCTTAACACATTAAGCAGATATCGGCGCAACTGATCCAATGCGGTACAAGTACTCAGCCAGCGAACCCACTCTCGACCTCGATAGGCGGCGAACCGATGCTCTTGGCTATCAAGATAGCCATCGGGACCAGCGAGACCAATGTAGACGAGACCGACGGGCTTGGTTTCGGTGCCGCCATCGGGACCAGCGATGCCTGTGATGCTGATACCCCAGGTGGTTTGAAGGCGATCGCGCACTCCCACGGCCATCTGTTGAGCAACAATATGGCTGACGGCCCCGTGTTCAGCCATATCAGCCGGACTCACATTCAGCAACGATTCCTTAACGGCGTTACTGTAGGCCATTACGCCCCCGAAAAAGTAGCTGGAACTGCCCGGAATAGCGGTGAGGGCTTGTCCAACCCCTCCTCCGGTACAGGATTCGGCCACAGCCACGGTGTGTTGATGTTGGTGTAGGAGTTGACCGACCACGGAGCTGAGGGTGTCATCATCACTGCCGTAACAGTCCACGCCAATGCGCTGGCGAAGTTGCGCTTCCACCGGGGCGATTAGGGCGAGGGCCTCAGCTTTTGAGGGGGCTTGGGCGGAAATCCGCAGCCGCACCTCTCCCTTGCTCGCGTAGGGGGCTACGGTGGGGTTGGTCAGGTCAAAAAATTCGCTCACCCGTTCGGCTAAGGCGGATTCGGACACTCCCCAGTGGCGCAGGGTCCGGCTGTAGATGGTTTGTTGGACCCAGCCTTGGGCTTTGAGATAGGGGATGGCGATTTGCTCCCACATGGCGTGCATTTCCTTGGGCACGCCAGGAAAGGTGAGGATGGTGAGATTGGGGCGGGGTTGCCAGATAATGCCGGGGGCGCTGCCTAGGGGATTAGCTAAAATTTGGGAGGAAACGGGGGCGAGGGCTTGTTTGCGGTTGCTGGGGGTCATGGTTCGGCCCCGATGGGCAAATTTTTCGAGGATATCCGCGATGATTTCTGGGCGCTCTACTAAGGGTTCGCCAAAAAAGTCGGCGAGGGTTTCGGTGGTGAGGTCGTCGGGGGTGGGGCCAAGTCCTCCGGTGAAAATCAGCAGTTGGGAGCGATCACTGGCAATGGCGATCGCCGCTTTCAACCGCTGAGGATTGTCCCCCACCACGGTTTGGTAATAGTGGGGAATGCCCAAGGTGGCTAATTGTTGGGCTAAATATTGGGCATTGCTGTTGAGGATATCGCCCAAGAGTAGCTCGGTGCCCACGCAGATCACTTCAGCACTTCTGTCCATGCGGATTATAGTTCCATCCTAATTACTTACTGGGTACAACAACCGGACGAGTTGGAGCAATGCGCTGCCATCGGAAGGAAAATCCCTAGCGCACCCCAGCTATTGACGGGCAACTTGCCGGACCCGCCAACAACCATAGCAGAGAAGGGCGGTGGCTGCACTGGCGTAAATAATGCCACTGGGTACACGGGCGATCGCCAATGCCAGACTCCCCACCCAAATCGTAAGGAGGTAGATAAACAAAACCGTGGAGCGATGGGACAACCCAGCTTGTAACAAACGGTGGTGCAAATGGCGCTTATCCGCCACAAACGGTGACTTACCACTTCGGAGGCGATCGATAATCACCGCCGACATATCAAAAATGGGCACCGCTAAGATGAGCACAGGCAGCAACACGGCCACCGTTGTCACCCCTTTCAACACCCCAATCACCCCGACCCCCGCCAGGGTAAATCCGAGATAGTAGGCCCCCCCATCCCCCATAAATATTTGGGCCGGATTAAAGTTGTTGCGCAAAAAACCTAAACAGCCCCCGGCTAATGCGGCCACAATCAGCGCGGCATCCGGCTGCTGCACAAACAAACTCACAATGAGCATCACAACGGCGGCAATGCCGCACACCCCCGCCGCCAATCCATCTAAGCCGTCGATCCAGTTAATAGCGTTGGCCATACCCACCAACCACACCATCGTAACTAGGGCACTGATCGGGAAGGGCAAAGGAACCATGCCCTCAAACGGCACATTGATAAAGGTAATTTGCACCCCCACGTACCAAGCACCCCCTGCTACGACAAACTGCATGGCTAGACGGGTAAGCGGCGCAAGGTTAAAGAAATCATCCGCTAATCCAATCAGGAAGAAGAGCAAACCACCGACCGTTACCCCCCAAATTTCATATTCCTTGGCTGGGGGCAAAATGCTGAAGCCGCCGCTCCACCAAATCGTCAGCAATGCCACCAACACCCCCAGGAAAATGGAAATTCCCCCTAGGCGCACCATGGGACGTTCGTGCATCTTGCGATCGTTGGGTAAATCTACTTGGCCTTGGCTCAAGCCGACCCGGCGCACAATGGGAGTGCTGATGAGAACAACTACAGCCGAGATGAGAAATGCGGCCAGATGGTAAAGCTGGTCATGATTGTTGAGGATAGCAATAGTATTCAGAGTCACAACAAATCCCTATAGGCTGTAGCTGATGTAAATGGAAAACAGACAACATGAACGAGGATTATTAAGGATGGAATCAACCCAGAGCATTTGGCTATGGATAGGGACTTCATGCCCATCCACAGCCAAATGCTCTGGAGTCTTGGAAATTTCCATTCCTTAGGGTATGGGGTTGAGCTTAGACATGAGGACTTGGACAGGAGAACATTGCAATGCTACTGCAAGTTGTCCCCCATTGATCAACTGGCTAGATCGCATTCAGCAAGGAATGACCTATTTATATTTGCAATGAAACTAAATATACACAGGATACATTGTTGATTTGCCCAACGCTAGTGGCTTCCAGGGGATAGTTTAATTCTTTTTTAATATTTGTCGTGACATTAATTTTGGGGTAAATCCCTGCGGACTCACCCCAATGGGTTAACGGACCTGTTTTAGGCTCACTGGGACGCGATCGCCCACTATCGTTGCTTTAGGCAGACCCTAGGTGGGGATAGAGGGGAAAATTGCGGCAGAGGTTGCTGACTCGCTCTTGGCAAGCGGTGGCGATCGCCCCATCCTCTGGGTTCAACAGGCGATCGGCAATAATATTAGCAATCTCCTTGAACTCTGCCACCCCCATGCCCCGTGTGGTCATCGCAGGTGATCCAAGGCGCAGCCCACTGGTAACAAAGGGGGATTCCGGATCAAAGGGTACCGTATTTTTGTTGGCCGTAATTTTTACCCCACTAACCAACTGATCAGCCTCTTTCCCGGTCATCCCAATGGAGCGCAAATCCACCAGAATCAAGTGATTATCCGTTCCACCAGAGACAATCTTGAAGCCCCGTTGCTGGAGTTGCTCCCCTAAGGCTTGGGCATTGGCAATCACTTGGGCCGAATAGGTCTTGAACTCTGGCTGGAGAGCTTCGCCAAAGGCTACGGCTTTAGCGGCGATAACGTGCTCCAGGGGACCACCTTGGGTACCAGGAAATACGGCCTTGTCAAACTTTTTGCCTAATTCAGGGTCACGGGTCATAATTAAGCCACCCCGTGGCCCCCGTAAGGTTTTATGGGTGGTGGTTGTCACCACATCACAGTGGGGCAGAGGATTGGGATGATGTCCGGTTGCCACTAATCCAGCAATGTGGGCAATGTCCGCCATCAGTAATGCGCCGACTTCATCGGCGATCGCCCTCAACTTATCAAAATGAATGGTACGAGGATAGGCCGAATAACCGCAAATCAACAACTTGGGTTCATAGGCCAACGCCATTTTACGGATTTGATCATAGTCAAGCTGCTCGGTTTCTTGGCTCACCCCATAGTGTTGCACCTCAAACCACTTACCGGAAACGTTAACCGGAGACCCGTGGGTCAAATGGCCACCATGGGACAAATCCATACCCATAATTTTGTCACCGGGCTGGAGGAGCGCTAGAAATACCGCAAAATTGGCTTGGGCACCAGAGTGGGGTTGCACATTAGCATGGGCCGCTCCAAATAGTGCTTTAGCCCGGTCGATGGCCAACTGTTCCACCTCATCAATAAACTGACAGCCCCCGTAGTAGCGCTTACCCGGTAGTCCTTCGGCATATTTATTGGTCAACACCGACCCTTGAGCCGCCATGACTGCTGGAGAAGCAAAGTTTTCACTGGCGATTAGTTCCAAGTGTTCCTGTTGACGCTGCAACTCACGCTGAAGGATTTGATCCACTGCCGCATCAGTTTGAGCCAGATAATCAGCGCTAGTTTGGGTCATGACGACGCTCCTTTCAAGTCTTTATAGATTCCGTGTTGCCGTGCTGTCAGGCGAGACGAGACACAGCATACTCGGTTCATATCCTAACGTGTCTTGGCAAAGCAATAGATAGTTTTCAACTTTTCTGCGTTTAGGGCTAGCGCCATCAGTCCCAACCCTTACCGTAACCATCCCATAGAAACCAAAGGTTAATTTTGCTTGTGTGGAGCAGACAGAGCCTTTAACCATCCCTTAAAATGGAATTATTAAAAAATCCTTGGAGGTGCTGAAATATGTTGGTTATCCTCATGAATGAGCAGGTGATTTCACCCCAAGCCGTCTGCCAAGGGTGTTTGATGGCCACTCAACAGGGTGAACCCCGTTGGCGCAGTGGCAAATTGCTGTGTGGCCGATCATCTAACCTGGTGGACGTGGGAAAAAATCATCCAACCCAGTACGAATGTCAAATGGGATTTAAAGTTGCCGATATTAATAATTGATCTACCACCATGGCTTAACCACAGATTAAGGCCATGGGAACATTAGGATGAAGCAGCCCATGTCCCACCTCTTTCTATCCCCATAGACTATCTCCATAGAAATAACTTGATACAATCAAGAGCGTTACCGTTGCGAGGGAGACAATCCACATGGTATGGCGCAGCCGCACAACACCGCAGGATCGCTTTTTTGCCTGTTTGGTGTATGTTTTGCCGTTAATTGAAGCTTACTTGTTAGCTCAGCCCATTATCCTTTTTCTAGAGCAATTAGTGCCCATTGCGGGTTTACTCCTACTGCCTCTCAGGTTATTTGCTGATTTTTACCTTTCGATCACCGGTTTATTTTCTATTGGTTCCTTTGGTTTAGGAGGCTTCCTGATTTTCATGGTGTTGATTGCAGCCGTTGTTCGTAACGATAGTATTTGTCATTTCGTTCGCTTTAACACGATGCAATCCATCATTATTGGGATAGCGCTAAGCCTATTTACTATATTGTGGCAACTATTCACGTCAATTATTCCGATTAATTTATCCCTGCTCACCTTACTAGTGGTAAGCAGTTTATTTTTAGGAACAGCCGCCATCTGTATTTACTCCATAGTTCAGTCCGCTATGGGTAAATATGCAGAAATTCCCACCATTTCCAGGGCTGTTGAGCGGCAGGTGCCCTGAGGCTAGTCGGTTTTAGCTAACAGATCGTCAGTCCCCAGTTCTTCTTGGGACTCATCATTTCTCCATTCGTGGGACGGACTAGGGCGGGGCGCAATGGTATTTTCCAAGGTGCCAATCCCTTCAATGGTGATGCAAATGCGATCGCCCACCTGCACTGGTCCCACGCCCTCAGGGGTTCCCGTTAGCACCACATCCCCTGGCAACAGCGTCATCACCTGGCTGATATAGGACACTAAAACATCCGGGGGAAACACCATGTCATCGATTGAGGCGGACTGGGAGGGAATGGGGCTATCATTCACAACGGTTTCCAACCGTGCCCCTGCTGGCAGTTCCCGCACAATCCATGGTCCTAAGGGACAAAAGGTATCAAAGCCCTTCGCACGGGTCCATTGATGATCACTGCGCTGCAAATCCCTAGCGGTGACATCGTTGGCAATGGTATAGCCCCAGATTTTGCTGAGGGCTTCATCGGGGGAACAGTCGGTGCAGCGATCGCCAATCACGATCGCCAATTCCCCTTCATAATCGACCCGCTGGGACTGAGTTGGATAAAACACCGAAGACTGGGTAGCGGTCAGCGCGGTAGAAGGCTTAATAAATAACAGCGGCTCCGTTGGCACCTGGGAATTCATCTCCGCTGCATGTTTGCGATAGTTTTTGCCCACTGCCACAATTTTAGACGGCACACAAGGCGCCATTAATTGATAAGCTGTCTGCTGCAATACCGTATCAGTGGGCTGTCCGCTCAGCCATGGTGGCGCATCCAATAACCGAACACAACGGTCCACCTCCAATAATCCGTAGTGAAGATGCCCTGCTTGGGTTTGAATACGGACATAACGTTGTGCCATAAAATCCCTGCTCCGTAGGTATTGACGAAATAACTAGCATTAACCACTCCAACCAGTGCGCTGTCACACCTGATTAGAGTAGGCGAGAAGTGTCTAGCAAATCAATCCTTTCATGTTGTACAATAAAAAACCCTTGCCGAGCTTAATCTTGGGAATCTTTATTGTTTATTGTCCCACTGGATAGCACGGCCACTTGTCCATAAGGAGTTAAGTTATTTCATGCAATCCTACGAAACCATGTACATTCTTCGCCCTGATATGAGCGAAGATCAGACGGATCAGGCGATCACCAAATACCAAACCCTACTGATTGAGAATGGTGCCAATGATATTGAGACCCAGCACCGTGGTAAGCGTCGCTTAGCCTACGAAATTCAGCGCTTCCGTGAAGGGGTTTACATTCAAATGAATTACCTGGCTCCCGGTGAAGCGGTGAAAATCATGGAACGGGCCATGCGTTTAGGGGAGGATGTCATTCGTTTCCTAACCATCAAGCAAGATTCGCCATCGACTGAAGAATTAGATGCTGAGGCGGCGGCGGAGAATCTGGTGAGTGAGCGGCCTAGCTAGGGCAAGGTCTGGTTCTAGTCAAGGGAAAACTCGTCAAATTTGACAACAGGTTCCTCTGGGGTGCGAACGTCAAATCGGTAGCTACTCACGGTTCCGGTGGCGGTATTGAAAATACTAAACACGGTGATGTCATTGCTGGCAATGTAGGGTAGGCGATCGCCTCTCTCGTCCACCAACGGGGCAATCGTTGGCATCACCGGGGATAAGCCATTGGGGTCGCCCCAGGGAGCATAGTCTGCCCCATAGCCGATGGGGATGGGACGGCGATCGCCCTCCTGATTTCCACCAACCGTCTTAGGCAGAAAAGCACCGTAGGAGTTTCCCACATTCGAGCTTTCTAGAAAGTGGGTTCCCTGGGGGCTGGTAAACCGATTCCACAGATGGGAATGGCCAAAGAAGACCAGATCCACCCCGGCATGCTCTAGCAAAGGCACCACATCCCGGATCAAATAGTCGGCAGTTTTAGGATATTCGTATCGCACCGCCTTGATCCTGCCATCCTCAAATCGATCAATAATCTGCACGGGGTTCGTGTAGGCAGGCACAATGTTATCCCCTAGGGTGTGGGGTGGATGGTGTAGCATGACGATTTTGTACTGAGCCGCTGCAAATTCAGGGGATTGCAGTTCTTGTTGCAACCAGGCATACTGCTCACTTCCTGGCGCGATCGGTTCAAAGATATGTTGGCCATACCCCCATTGGGTCGAATCATTGAGGTCCGCATCCGCTTCCCGGTAGCGTCCCCTGGCGTTGGGGGCAAGGCTAGGGACGCGCCAAATATTGGTGGCATAGAGAACGACCAGACGAACATCACCCACCGTAACGGCGTAGTATTTGGAATGGCCTTGGGAGTTTTGGGGCAACGAGAAAATTTCGTGGTAGGTGATGGTGTTAAAGGATTGATTGGTAATCCAGGTGGAGGGATCGATGTTAGCCGAGACATGGATGGTGCCCGATTCTACGGCGGTTTGGTAGCGTTGGGTGGCGATCGCCACAGGCACCGGGTCATTAAACTGATAGCCCAAATCCTGCTCCATGGACCAGCGCCCCATTACCTCATGATTGCCAATGGTGGGAAACAGGGGAGCCGATTGAATTAACGCCCCACCCTGGTAGGTCGTAGAGCGCCCATCGACTTCTACCGTAGCCTTGGCTCGACCCTGGAGCGAGGGAAAGAAAGCCCGTCCCCGATTATCATCAAACCATTCCGAAGCCCGATCAGGAATATTCACCAGATCACCCGCCAGAAATATGGCATCAATGGTCCCCACCGTGGACTGGACCATTTGCAGGTTCGCTGGGGTCAACGGCATTAATTGGTGATCGGAGGTCAACAAAATGTTCAGCGGCGCACCCTTGGGGGGCATGGCCCTGAGGCTGAAGGGCTGACTGGGGTGCGATCGCCCCGCCTCATCCACGCTCACAACTCGATAGGGCAACCGTTGATCGGGCAAGAGATCCGTCACCGTTGCCTCGTGCCGCCACACAGGCCGATAGGTGGGCTGGGCATAGAGGGTTCCATCCCCCCCCTGCTGGCCAACATAGGATTTTTGGTCTTCACGGGTACGACTCAGTTGGGTCGTCGTCGCTGTAACGGATTGGGCTAGATTATCCCCATATTCGACCCAGTGGCGTGAACCGGGAAATTCTGTAAACCAGACTACCTTAATGGACGAGTCCGTGGGGCGTTGCAAAAACGGGTCAGTCAGCAACCCAGAGGATAAACGCATGGTTTGGAAGAAGGAATGGATCAGGCTGGCAACAACGATGAGCATCGTCAGTCCTGCCATACTGGCCAATAATACAACGCCATTGGGTAGGGAGGAATCACGCCCAGAATCCATACTATACTCCTGTGATCATGGCAGTTTTAGGGGTCAATCCTTGGGTAGGCCGTTACGTCTACTCACGCTTCAACATTTGAACGCTACCATGTTGGGCCACATTTGGGGATGGGGCGATCGCCCTACTGCCCCCATTCCCTAGCGGGTGGAATGGGGCGAGCCTGATGCCTGGGCATGAGGGATAGCCATAAGTTGTAAGCCTCAAAGAGCATAGAAACCATGCAACCCACGCCACTGATGAGAAAAATCCCATGCAGTACGTTACCACTGCCAAAGATGTGCAGAATGTCGGTTAAACCAGCCACCCCGGCGGTTGAGAGGGATTGCAATAGCGGCACCCAAGCCGCTCCCTCCAATACAGCCAATACACTACTGATCGTTATAAAGGGTAAGATAAACCCAAATAACCCTGTAAGTAAGAGCGATCGCAAATTGTAGGACATCCTCTAAATCCTCCTCGACGCTGATGGTCTGCTACGGCAACTCGTTAGCTTTAATCGTTCAATTCAATTTTCAACCGATTAATTGAGATGCGTTGGGATGCTTTGAGACGCTTTGAAACCCTTAACCTTGCATCCACGATATAAAAGAAAGACGGGAATCGGAGCAGTGTGACAAGAAACTTAAGTAAATATAAAAAAACATCGGTTCGTTTCTAATACATGTGCTAATAAAACTTTCTATTAGCGTTACAACTGTTCACTAAAGTGGGGCCAACGGGCTAGGCTCAACCCCAAGGGGCGATCGCGCCTCACACACCGCAGCGACTACCCGCTACCCGCCCAAAATTCAACCGGATTACGATCAATTCCCATAAATTATGACCCAGACAACGCTAGGAGTAGGTCTAGGAAAATGGTTACAGCGTTTATTCGCCGCCGTTTTCCTAGGGGGACAAGTCGTGACCCATCTTGTCCAAGGAAAAATCCATCGGCGCAACACTTTAGACCAGATGCTGGCGGTTGGCCCTGGATCGTTATTAATTGCCCTATTGACTGCCGCCACCGTGGGCATGGTGTTTACCATTCAGGTGGCGCGGGAATTTATTAACTTTGGCGCTAGCACCGCTGTCGGTGGGGTATTAGCCGTGGCGTTGATGCGAGAACTCATTCCCGTCTTAACCGCCATCGTTGTGGCCGGTCGAGTCGGCTCTGCCTTCGCTGCCGAAATTGGCACCATGGCCGTTACCGAGCAAATAGATGCGTTACACATGCTCAAAACGGACCCCATTGACTATTTGGTGATTCCCAGGGTGATTGCCTGCTGCATTATGGTGCCTGTTCTCAGCATTCTAGCCTTCATTACAGGCATGACGGGGGGACTCCTGATCGCCGATAACGTATACAGCATTTCCTCCTCCGTCTTTCTAGACTCAGCCCGTAACTTTTTAGAGGTATGGGATCTAATCAGCGCCATCCTTAAATCCGTTGTATTCGGCAGCCTGGTGGCCATCATCGGAGCCAGTTGGGGCCTGACGACAACGGGAGGGGCTAAGGGGGTGGGGCAGTCCACCACCACCGCAGTGGTTACAGCCTTGCTCATGATTTTTGTGGCCAATTTCCTTCTCTCATGGCTTATGTTCCAAGGGGTTGGCAATGCCGCATCCGGTGGCATATAGCAACCCGATGGGTAACGAACAGGACGGCTTGCTTAGGATCAAGGGCGGGGGGCTAAAACACTTAAAAATTGATCCACGTTATCCAAGCTGCCCACGATGCGTTTGTTGGGGGGAGGCCAGACTTTCAATAGGGTGGGGGTGGCAGTAATTTGATTGAGTTCCGCCTGATCAGGATTGCGATAAATATCGACTACGCGGAGGGTGTAGGGTTCCTGTAAGGTTGTTTCCAAAATCTGGTGTAATTTCCTGAGAATGGCTTCGGTGGCTGCTCCGTAACCCGCCACAAATAGCCGCAGCACTAATCCAGAGGGAGGGTCCGGGGTAAATTCATTGCCAGAGGTGGGGCGATCGCCCAATCCTTGATGAGGGGTAGGCTGAAACTGATCGAGTTGCACCACCAGATTATGATTATGCCAAAGTTGGGGAAAGCGACTCCGATAGGTGTCCAGCAACGCCGGATCACACAACTCATCCGCACAAGGAACATAGGACCACTGCATCTGAGATAACCCAAACACCACATTCAGGAGAGATTCATAGCGCATCAGGCGCGGCGACGCTTCCGCCACCGTCTGTAAGGTTTGCGTTCGCGCATCCCACCACCGATCGACGGTAGCCGCATAACAAGGAACCAGAAAATGGGGAATCTCCGATAGACCCATTAAATCCTGTAACGCCGTGCAAAGTTGCAAATGCCAACGACGATGCTTATGGGGATCAATGCAATAAATTAAATCTCCTCCAGGGGTGAACAGGGCAATCCCCTTAAACACATCTGGAGGAGATATTGGTGTTACTTGATTCACGGATCGATTAGCCAAAACCATCACGCTTTTTAATCACACCCAAAGTTACACCCGCCCTCGCAACATTTGGGCCATTTCATTTGGCGTTGGGGATTGCTCCAACGCAGTCTCTTCGGTGATCCGGCCTGCCTCATACAACGCATAAAGCGACTGGTTCATCGTACACATACCATCGAAACCACATTTGGGGATTAGCTCTTGAACCTTGTCTAAATCCCCCCGTAAAATGTAGTCTTTAATGGCATCGGTATTGATCATGATATCGTGATATGCAGCCCGCTTTCCATCGGTTGTCCGGCACAGGCCCTGGGCGATAACTGCCACCAAAGACTCGGCTAAAGCCGTACGCATGGGGGGTTGCTGTTCCGGTTCAAATAGGTTGAGTACCCGTTCAATCGTTTTCACCGCACTGTTGGTATGGAGCGTTCCCATCACAAGGTGGCCAGTTTGAGCCGCTTTAAGGGCAGTGTTGACCGTTTCCTTGTCCCGCATTTCCCCCACCAGAATCAAGTCCGGATCTTCCCGCAACGCAGCCTTAAGGGCATTGTCAAACTTCTGGGTGTGTTGTCCCACTTCCCGGTGTTTGATCAGCGATTTACGGCTGGTATGAACAAATTCAATCGGGTCTTCAATGGTGATGATATGTTTGGGCATTTCCCGGTTCATATAGTCAATCATCGCCGCCATGGTGGTGGATTTACCGGAACCCGTTGGCCCAGTAATGAGAATCAAGCCTTTGTGATAGTGGCAGATGTCCTTAAAGATGGCGGGGGATTTCAACTGCTCCAGGGTCAGAATCTTTTTGGGGATGAGACGGAGCACCATGGCTGGTCCTAGCAACGAATCAAAAATATTGATCCGGATACGGGCGAAGGGATAATCGGCGGCTCCGTCAAAGTCAAGGGTGTCCTGAAACTGTTGAACTTCCTGCTCCGATAATACTTCTCTCATCCAGCTATAGAAGGTGTTTTTGTCAGTCACAGGCCACTCGGTGGTTTTGATCTCACCGCGATCGCGAAACCGAGGAATTTCCCCCACCCCTAGGTGAACATCGGAATAGCCCTCTTCGTTGGCGTGGGTCACGATTTCGCCCAGGGTGGGATTACCGGGCGATCGCTGAAATCGCCCCCCGCTAGGTGAAGCTGGAGTAGCCGGAGGGCGATCGACTGGAGGAGGGGCACTTCGAGGTTTGGCGGCAGGTTGGGTACCCATTGATGGCGGCATCACCGTTGTCTTCATGCCATCACTATTGGGGGTCTTAACCACAGTCTCCATGGCATTGGGTGGCGGGGGCGGATTAGATGCCGAACGCCCTGGTGGTGGGGGTGGCATTCGATTCGGGGGCATCGGTGGCGTAGGAGGTTGGTGTCCGTTATTCATAGCTCACTCTGGTCCTTAAAGGTCTCGGCACAATAATCGAAAGCAGTGTGTT
>JAYKIC010000180.1:0-7113 GCA_035284985.1 Leptolyngbyaceae cyanobacterium | reverse complement strand
GAAGCAATTGTCACCTCGGCCATCACCACCATCGGCTCGGAGCGCAACTTGCTGAAGCCGGAGCCAGAGAGCTGTCGTCTCCTGAAACTGCAAACGCCGATTATTAGCGATGGCGATTTAGCCAAACTGAAGCACATCTCTGAAAGTGGCTTCAAGTCGATTACTCTGCCTTCACTCTTCGATCCCAATGCTGGGGTAGAGGGACTGGCGGCGGCGATCGCCCAGATTTGTCAGGAGGCGGATGAAGCGATCGCCTCTGGCCACAATCTGATCATCCTTTCCGACCGAGACATGGATGAGAATCGTGCGCCCATTCCGGCACTGTTGGCCGTAGCCGGACTGCATCATCACCTGATTCGCACTGGAACCCGCACCCGCGTTGGCCTTGTCCTAGAGTCCGGTGAACCCCGCGAAGTCCACCACTTTGCCACCCTGATCGGCTACGGCTGTGGTGCCATCAACCCCTACCTCGCCTTCGAGAGCATCGACCACATGATTGATGAGGGCATACTCAAGGACATCGACCCCAAAACGGCTAAGAAGAATTTCATCAAGGCTGTTACCAAGGGTGTGATTAAGATTGGGGCCAAGATTGGCATTTCCACCATCCAGAGCTATCGCGGTGCCCAGATTTTTGAAGCGGTGGGGCTGCACCATGACGTGGTTGATCAGTATTTCACCTGGACCGCTTCCCGTCTAGAGGGGGCGGACCTCGAAGCACTGACCGAGGAAACAGTGCGACGCTATCGGCGCGGTTTCCCCCAAGGGGATGTGATCGATACCACCCTCGATGTAGGCGGTGAGTACCAGTGGCGCAAGGAAGGGGAACAACACCTGTTTTCCCCAGAGGTGATTCACCTGCTGCAAAAAGCGGTGCGGGATGGGGATTACGAGACGTACAAGCAATACGCCGCTAAGGTGAATGAGGACGGGCAGCAGTTTTTCCGCCTGCGGGATTTGCTGGAGTTTAAGCAGCGGGAATCCATTCCCTTGGAGGAAGTGGAACCGGCTGAGGCAATCATGAAGCGGTTTAAGACCGGGGCCATGAGCTACGGCTCGATTTCCAAGGAGGCCCACGAGGCGTTGGCGATCGCCATGAACCGCATCGGCGGCAAATCCAACACAGGCGAGGGCGGCGAAGATCCCGAACGCTACACCTGGACCAATGAGCAAGGGGATTCCAAAAACAGCGCCATCAAACAGGTGGCCTCCGGTCGCTTTGGTGTCACCAGTTTGTATCTTTCCCAAGCACGGGAATTGCAAATCAAAATGGCTCAAGGGGCCAAGCCCGGTGAAGGCGGTCAGCTTCCCGGCTTGAAAGTCTATCCCTGGATTGCCAAGGTGCGCCATTCCACCCCCGGTGTGGGCCTGATTTCGCCCCCACCCCACCACGACATTTACTCGATTGAGGATTTGGCCGAACTAATTCACGACCTCAAGAACGCCAACCGGGAGGCGCGAGTCAGCGTCAAGCTGGTGTCGGAAGTAGGAGTGGGCACGATCGCCGCTGGGGTGGCCAAAGCCCACGCCGATGTGGTGCTGATTTCCGGTTTCGATGGCGGCACCGGAGCCTCGCCCCAGACCTCGATCAAACACGCCGGATTGCCCTGGGAATTGGGACTGGCGGAAACTCACCAGACCCTAGTGCTCAATAATCTTCGCAGTCGGATTGCCGTGGAGACCGATGGGCAGATGAAGACGGGACGGGATGTGGCGATCGCCACGCTCCTGGGGGCAGAGGAATACGGCTTCGCCACCGCTCCCCTCGTCACCCTGGGCTGCATCATGATGCGGGTGTGCCACAAAAACACCTGCCCTGTCGGTGTCGCCACCCAAAACCCCGAACTGCGGAAGCACTTCATGGGTGATCCAGCCCACACCGTCAACTTTATGCGATTCATCGCAGAAGAACTGCGGGAAATTATGGCGGAACTGGGCTTCCGCACCATCAACGAAATGGTGGGCCGTACCGACGTGCTGGAACCCAAGAAGGCCATTGACCACTGGAAATCCAAGGGCATCGACCTCTCCAGCATCCTCTATCAGCCGGAAGTACCCGCCGATGTGGGCACCTACTGCCAGATTCCCCAGGATCACGGCCTCGACAAATCCCTCGACATCACTAAGCTGCTGGATATCTGTAAGCCAGCGATCGAGAACGGTGAGAAAGTCACCGCCACCCTGCCCATCACCAACGTCAACCGCGTCGTCGGCACCATCCTCGGCAACGAAATCACCAAACGCCACTGGCATGGCCTCCCCGAAGACACGGTACATCTCCACTTCCAAGGCAGTGCCGGACAAAGCTTTAGCGCCTTCGTCCCCAAAGGCGTGACGATGGAACTGGAAGGGGATGCCAACGACTACTTCGGCAAAGGCTTGAGCGGCGGCAAAGTCATCCTCTATCCCCCCAAAGTCTCCACCTTTGTGGCCGAGGAAAACATCATCGTCGGCAACGTCGCCTTTTACGGAGCCACCAGCGGTGAAGCCTACATTCGTGGTCTGGCTGGCGAACGCTTCTGCGTCCGCAACTCTGGAGTCAGCGCCGTCGTGGAAGGGGTAGGCGATCACGCTTGTGAATACATGACCGGAGGCAAAGTCGTCATCATCGGCCCCACCGGACGCAACTTCGCCGCAGGCATGAGCGGCGGTATCGCCTACATCCTCGACGAAGCCGGAGATTTCGCCAGCCGCTGCAACACCGAAATGGTGGGCCTAGAGCGACTGGATCAACCTGAAGACATTCGCAATGTCCAGGAGCTACTGCAAAATCACCAGAACTATACGGGCAGCACCCGTGCGGCCCATATCCTAGAAAACTGGGATAGCATGGCACCTAAGTTCGTTAAGGTGATGCCCCGCGATTACAAGCGAGTGCTGCAACATATCCAGAAGGCACTGGCGGATGGTCTCTCTAATGATGAAGCGATGACCGCTGCCTTCGAGGAGAATGCCAGAGATGTAGCCCGCATCGGCGGTAGCTAGAGCTGGTACTATAGTTCTTTGAATGGGAGTAATAACTCTAATACTTATCTTCTATTCATTTAACTCATAACTACTGCTTGGACGTTGATGATGACAAAAGTCAACACACTAGGATTGTTTTCGGGCGGCGGTGGCCTAGATTTAGGCTTTTCCGCCGCTGGATTTCATTTGGTTTTATCTTCTGATATTGACACTTATTCGTGCAAAACATTAGAACAAAATCAGGTAAAGAAACCCTATCTAAATAGGCATCCTGTTTTATGCCAAGACATAAGAAGTTTTTCACGAGCAGTTCTTAAAGAACAGATTGGTCATTGTAGTATAGATGTGATTATTGGTGGTCCTCCCTGTCAGGCATTCTCTGTCTTTGGTCGTAGGAAAGGATTAGCAGATCCTCGTGGTAATCTGATATTTGAGTATGCAAGGATCATTGGTGAGATAAAACCTGAAGCCTTTGTCTTTGAAAATGTAACTGGACTAAAGAGTATCCATAATGGGAGTTTATACCATGATCTTCTTAAAACCTTGTCCCTAGACGGAGAGTATACTATTTCAGACCATGAGTATGAGTTGGCTGAATTTGGTATTCCTCAATTTCGGCGTAGACTCTTCTTTATTGGAACTCGATCAGGTAAGCAGATTCCGAAAATGAGGGCAACTCACTCAGATATTCATAAAACACTACTGGATAACTATATGCCGTTTTGCACTGTGGATTCCGCTCTATTCGGTTTACCTGATCCAACAACTGATTGGAAAAAAATGCCTCCTTTAAATAGTCATGTTGGACGAAAGCACAGTAAGCGGATTATTCAACGTTATCAATCATTAGCTTATGGTGAAAGAGATCCAAAAACTCGAATAAATAAATTAAACCCAGGCAGACCAAGTTTCACAATTATCGTTGGTTCTGACGCGGGTGGAGGAAAAGGACATGTTCATCCTTACTCGCCAAGAGAAGTTACTCCACGAGAAAGTGCTCGTCTTCAGACCTTTCCGGATTGGTGGAATTTCCACGGAACTGGCAGACATGTTATTCGGCAAGTAGGTAATGCCGTTCCACCTCTATTTGCTGGCATTCTAGCGAGTTATGTTGGTCAGAAGGTTTTCGGTCTACAGAGAGAGCCAAGCAGAGATGCATTAATTGATATATTAGGACTCGATTTTTTGAAACATGGAAATCAAGGATCTATTCAGCCACAAAATACATTCTAGTAGCGATGACTGGTCAGAAAAGCTAATTGATATTGCTACTATTTTTGCTGAGTTTGATGGGCAGCCTTACGATCGTCAGGCTATCGAAACTCGTTTAGCTGCAATTAGTCCAAGAGCATCAAAAGTTGCACGAGATCCATCAAAGTTTAGGGATGAGATCAGTGCTTATCCTGCCTATCTGGGGTTATATAAGATATCCCTCAGAAATGGAGTATGGCATATATTTATTAGTGAAACTACCCGGAGATTCTTAGTCTGTGATGAACCTAATGTAGCTGCCTTTATGCTTTTACAGCTTACACTATTTCAGTATCCAAACGGAATGGGTGTTGCTTATCAGACAGGCTCGGACAAGATAAGAATTCAAGCCAATACTCGTGATCGAACATTAACTTTCGTTAGAAATAGTGTACATCTATCACCGCTAAGACTTATTTGTAAGGGTTTGCAGGCTGATGCATTATTGAAAGATACTAATCTTTTTAATGCTGCCATATCTAGACCAGAAGTTTTTACACTGGCCAATGATCATAGGACTAATATTCATGCAAATCCTAATATTGAAGATGTTATTCAAGTATTAGAAGAGTTCCGTAATGGAAGCCTGTCTCCACCCTCAAAATATGAAAGTCGCTTTCACATCTTAAAACATACTGACTTCTTAATTTCTGCTCGTGATGCTATCAGAATTAGAAAGCCTATGAGCGCAACGGACAAGCAGCAGCTAGAAATCAAGTTCAATACAATTAATAGTATACGAACTGAGTTCTTGGGGTTTGATGAAGCATCAAGTGCTAATCAACTGCTAGAGGAAATTAGATATTGCTCTTGGGGTGATTATTTCGATGGAGTTAAAACATTAAGCTCAGAACTAGTTGAAATTTTGACCAATGAAGATCCTCAAATTTATACTGAGCTTCAAAATCTTGAGGTCTCTCCTAATGACCAAATAGAAATTCGGAAAGCAGAAAATATATATGAGTTTCAACCTGTAAGCTTTGATGATTCTAGAGCTCAAAGGAGTAAAGCTAAAAAACCTGTTTACACTGATCCAGAAATTACTAGAATCAAGAGGCAGAGAGCAAATCTACATCACAAAGTTCTGTTAGAGAAGCTATATTCTTACCTTAAAGAACGTGGAATAGAAGCCCAAGAGAATGAACATATTGATCTTTTTGCTCAGTTTCCTATTAACGGGGAAAAATTTATCTTTGAAGTCAAAAGCACAAATAAGGATAACCTTTTAAGCCAAGCTAGAAAAGGAATTAGTCAGCTATATGAGTATCGCTTTAGATATCAAAACAAAATTGGTTATGATGTAATTTTATGCCTTGTTTTTCCGCACGAGCCAACTGTAATTTCTTGGCTTCAGGAATATATTTGCTTAGACAGGAAAATTGGAATCATTTGGTTTGATGAAAATGATCAACTTCATCACTCTTCGCACTGTGGTCAGATGCTATCTTCTTTGACCCGGTTGGAATCGGCATAGTTATTTTCTGCGCTTTTTATCAAGATGATCGCTGTGGTGAGGTTGTAGGGGCGATCGCTGTGGTGAGGTTGTGGAGGCGATCGCTGTGTGGAGTGGTGAGGGGCGATCGCTTTTTCTTTCAACAGGAAGCGATCGCCATAATGCAGAACCAATGTTTAAGCTGATGTTTGTTCAGCAAGCTTTTGCCTCAACCAAAGATTAACTAGCGTTTCCACCTTCACACCACGCTGTTGAGCTACTTCACCCAGTTCCTTAAGCAAATCCATCTCAAGAGACACAGAGCAATCAATTGTGAATTCGACATCAGGCGCATCCGTATCAAAATCTGTAAAATCATGGGTATCCCAAAATGTTCCCATTTGCTCATCAGTCGTTGCCTTTGAAATACTGCTGAGTTTATTTACGTCCATATGCTTTACGCTCCCTCTTACTCATGTCACGAGCACTGATAATAATGGCTGTCTTGTTCGTTGGTTTATAGATGAAAAATACTGACAAATACCGTCCTTCAAACGTCCGTCCAAATGCCGCGTACACATCCTCACCTTCACTGTGCCCCCTTTCAGCAAAACGAATACGTGGACGATTCAACAACACTTGCTCAGCTTCGTAAGCGGTAACATTGTGCTTTCGCTGAAATTTGTCCTCGACAGACTCAGGACAAATAATCTCTTCGATTCGCATATCCTAACCATAGAGATGGCACTATAAACATAGTGTAGCGAGAATAACGACCTTTTTATTGAGCGATTGTTTGGAAGGCGATCGCTTTTGTGGTGTTGTGAGGAGAGGGCGATCGCTTTTGTGGTGTTGTGAGGAGAGGGCGATCGCAGGGTGGGATTGTGAGGGCGATCGCTAACAAGGATGATTTTTTATAAAGAAGGCGATCGCCTGCACTATAATTGAGTTTTGAAGGGCGTAGGGTTGAGGCAAAAAAACGTGAGTCGATTGAGAAAACTGGTTAACCGATTTCTCAGCGAACCACCAGAAGTCCGGTTTGATGAAGTGTATTTTCTCCTCAAAGCATTTGGATTTGAAGAAAAGCGTTCCAGAGGGAGCCACCACATTTTTCGCAACTCAGATGGCTTAAAGATTACAGTTCCAAAGAAAGGCGGCAAAATGGTGAAAAGAATCTACGTCAAACAAATTGTTCAGTTGCTTAATCTGACAGAGTGGAATGATGAATCAGCAGACTAACGTTGTACCAATTAATCTCGACGAATACTTGCAGCTAGGCTATCCGATCACTTTTTATCCCGAAGTGGATGGCGGGTATACCGTTGTTATTCCTGACTTACCTGGCTGCATCTCTGAAGGAGATACCCTAGCTGAAGCCATGCAAAACATTCAGGAAGCAAAAGCGTTGTGGATTGAAACGGCGATTGAACACCAAGATCCAATCCCTTTACCCTCTACGTTGT
>JAYKIC010000179.1:0-7416 GCA_035284985.1 Leptolyngbyaceae cyanobacterium | reverse complement strand
GTGCGTCCAAGCTGATGGCAGTGTAGAAGTCTTAGAAGTCGAGGTGGAGTCAATAACTCATTCCGAATAGCTACGCCCTTTACACAGCAAGAATACATCGCTACATTTGCTAGATACTAGATGCAACCTTAGGCTGGAAAGGGAGTATAGAAATACTTGAGTTTTTATTAACAATAATAATTTCCAGGGGATAATCTATTTCCCCATGGTCCGCCAAAAATATTCTGATAAACTGGTTAATTTCTGCCTGATTATTTTTAACGAGAACTACAAGTGATAATTCTTTAGGGACTATAGTTGGAGGAGACTGAATATTTTCCGAAAAATTGGTTACAGCTATTGCATAAGCAGCCTCAACAGATTACTCTAGGCTGCATACAGCATCCCTACTTATGTCGTTGGTCATGCCAGCAGACCAAATGCTATGACAGCCCCAACACCGTCCCCAAAGTCTGCCATCATTCTTAAAATCCCTGTTGAACCGGATCAACCTAGTCTTCTGGATGGACTTGACCACTGGGTACAACTGGGTCTGATTGCCGATGCCCAAATGCGCCAAATTGCCCAGCAACACTTGAGCTGTGCCCTTCCCGACCCTGTGGTTGAACCCGTCGCCACACACCACCTCGAACCCTCTGAAGCCCGCTCTCACCAGCAATCCCGGCCTAAATACGGCATTCCCTCACCCATCCCTGCACCGCTCCCCACCTCCCCACCCGCCCCCGCCCCTACGCCCCTCATCCCCCGCCTTACCCAAGCATTTATCGAAAACTTCAGCATCACTTGGCTTTTGTTTTTGGGCGTGTTCATGGTGGTGTTGTCTTCGGTCGTCCTAGCGGCTAGTCAGTGGCAATCCGTGCCGCCACCGGGGCAATACAGTATTTTGTTGGCCTACACCATTGCTTTTTGGGGAGCGGCAAGCTGGACCCAGCGGCAGGAAAATTTACAAATTACGGCCCTGATGTTGCGGGTGACAACATTGTTAATTATCCCCGTCAACTTTTGGATGATTGACAGTTTAGGCTTGTGGCAAAGCACCATCGGTTGGGGATTGGGGATTGGGGCGGCGATCGCCCTCAGCCTCATGACCCTCTTCCTACTTCACCCCAAACCCGATGGGAATAGGGGAGATTCCCCCGCACCCCAACCCGCCATGACCGCCGCCCTCAACACCATCGCCCTCAGCGGCCTTCACTGGGGCTGGGATATTCCCAACTTCCCCGTCATCGCCACCTACGTCGGCACCATCGGCACCGCCATCCTCATCAGCCGCTGTTTAAAGAACGAAGAACGAGGAACGAAGAACGAGGAAAAGAATGAAGAACGAGGAACGGAGAACGAAGAAACACATCAAAAAACAGGTTTTAACTCCGAAAATTCCTCACTCCTCACTCCTCACTCCTTGTTCTTTACTATCCCTCTGATTGCCGTCGCCTTCGCCACCTTGCTGCTGGTGATCCGGGCTGTCGTCGCCGCCAACGTCCCTTGGAGTCAGCTAGGGTTAGCCATCGGTCTTTGTGGCTGGGTGATTAGCTGGATTTCCCGGACCCATGAAAGCCGAGATTTATGGATGAAAGGGGGGGCTAAGTTGCTGCTGCTGGGCTGGCTAGTATCTGTTGCTAGCACTCCACCCTGGCAAGCCTTGGCGGTGAGTGGCTTGGGGCTGTGGATTGTGGGCGATCGCGTCCGCCGTTACTGGACCCGCATCGACCTCACCACCCTATTCATTGTTGGGTTGCAAACTCTGTGGCTGGTACAGCGTCTTGTGCCGGGACAATTGCGCCAATATTTGCTGGATTTTTGTATCCAACTATCCGGCAACCAGGGAATGCCGGAGGCGATTTGGAGTCTGACCGTTTTTCCCTACGTGCTGCTGACCCTGGGATTTGCCACCTATTTGTATCGCCACGATCGGTTTTCCCTTGGTCGTTATGCCGATTGGTTAGCCCTAGGGCTGGGGGTTGGTTTGATGGCCGTGAGTGTGCTGAATCCGGTGACGCGATCGCTCAATATCACCCTGTCCACCCTCACCCTGGCCTGGGTATTCCGCTATCGAGAAATGATTCGCCCCGGATATCTGCATCTGTTTCATGGCTTGGCGATCGCCGCCCTCCTGTCTTGGATTGCCACTATTTTTCCGGCGTTGACTTCGATTCAATGGGCGGTGATTCTTACCGGGTTAGCAATCGCGCAATGGGGGCTGCATCTCATCCTGACCCAGGAGGTGCTGACCAAAAGTGTGTGGTATGGCGGCTTGGGATTGGGGGCGATCGCCTATCCCCTGTTTGCCCTCACCCCCGACGATCCTGGGTGTGCCGTCTGGTTTGCCCTGCCCACCGCCATGATTGCAGTTGGTCAGCGCAGTTCTCGGCTATCCGATCCACGGGTGGGCTGGTTGGCGGCGATCGCCATTTTCATCGGTCAGCCATTTATCATTTTGGCCCCTGAACCCTATCCCGCCTGGGGCTTTGGTGGCTGTGCCGTGCTGATGCTGTGGGCCACCGGATTAACCCGATCCATCTGGTCCGCAGGGTTGGGCGTGGGATTTGCCATCCTGGCCAATTGGCTGCTGCCCTATCAATTGGATTGGCTGGTGAATGAATCCCTTACCGTCTGGGTGACATTTACCCCCGCCCTGCTGTGGTTGGCGTGGACCCCGTTGCAATCCCGTTCCTCCCCCCTCGCCCAGATTTACACCCGTGGGATCAATGGCTGGGCGATCGCCCTCAGCGCCATTTTTATGATCGGGTTTGTCTTCTACTCCCTGCTAATGTACGCCTATCCCCCCATAGGTAATCAAGACTTGGGACAGATAATCGGCTATACCCTGTGCATAACGGGAGCCATGGCTTATCGCTTTATTTGGCACCCGACCCATTTGGGCTTGGGGGGCTTGGCCACCGGATTAGCCGTTCTGACCGCCGAGGGTATTATGGCCCTATACCCGCCCCTACCCCCAATCATCATCGCCCAAATGACCGCGCCCCATCCCTTGACCCCCTACTTGGGCTTAGCCCTGCTGGGCTGGGGTTGGGGATTTTTACTCGTCAATCCCCTCATCCCTGAACGCTTTCGGTTTCGTAATGCTCCTCTGGCTTTAGCAGGAAACTACAGCTCCAGCCATCTGGTTTCATGGTTCTATGGTCTGCTCGGTAGTCTGCTCGTATTGGCCAAACTCAATGATGACAATTTGGCTAGCACCATGACTAATCTGGAACCCCTGTGGTATCCGGCCTTGGCTGTGCTAGTGCTGTGGGGGATGCGCTGGTGGTATGGTCAACAGTCCGCCCCCCCATTTTTCACTGTGACCACTGATGGAGTCGCCATCGGTCTGACGGCCCTGAATGGCTTGATTCTGCTCGATGTCATTGCCCGGTGGTATAGCGTTGAGGTGTTAACCCCCACTACTATCTCCTCTTTTGGGGTGCTGATGGCTCTGATGCTGGGGGCGATCGCCTTCCGCCAATGGCAGCAACTGACCGAATGGGGTGCCCTGGGACTAGCCGGAGCCGTGGGCTTACTGGTGACGGGTGTAACCCCCTGGTTGGGGTGGGGGCGAGTGGAATTGGCGATCGCCCTCCTCGGCCTCGGATTGCTCACCCAATTGGCCGGAGACTGGTTGGTGCAACGGCGTAATCAACCCTACAGCCTTAGCCTTCACCTAATTCCCTGCACCTACGGCGGTGTAGGCTGGCTCCTCTCCCAAGGGAACTTCACCGCCACCACTGGTTTGTATACCCTAACTGCCGCCGTCATCGGCATCGGTGTGAGTCGCCGCCAACCTCAGTTCAAACCCCTCACCTTTTTATCCCTGGCCGGAACCTCCCTTGCCGCCTATCAACTGTTGTTTTACCAGATGCAGCAATCCAGCGGCGGTCAAACGGGGGATGGGGTGGCGTTATTAGGGGGATTGGCGATCGCCCTCGCCATTTTTTACATCTTCACCACCTTAGAACGCCTAGGGGCTGGACTCCGGGATTATCTTCGCCTCACCACCTCCGAACTTGCTGCCCTCGGTCACTGCCATTGGCTGCTCAGCAACGGATTTTTGTTCCTGACCCTCTTTTTCTCCCGCAGCCCCACCGGACATAGCCTCAGCATCGCCATTCTTGCCGGACTGGCCGCCTACGCCCTCACCATGGGGAACACCCATTTCCACTTTCTCACCCATCCCCCCGATCATCCCCCCACCCACCGCACCTGGACCGCCCTCGGTATTCTGGAATTCCTCACCACCGTTGCCTATTTCACCTACCAAGTCGCCCCAAATCCGGTGGTTTGGGGACAATGGCTGGGGGCGATCGCCACCCTGATCGCCGTTGGTCTCAAACGATTTCCCTGGGAACCCTGGGGCTGGTGTCCCCGTCCCGGCCACCGCACCGCCATGGTCCTGCCCATGGGAACCCTCCTGCTAACGACCTTTGCTACCCATATTCCCAGCATCCTCCTAGTTGCCGCGTTTTATGCCTGGTTGGCCTACACCATCCAGCAAGTTCGCCTTAGCTACCTCAGCGTGTTCTGCATCGGTTGGGCCGGACTCTGGTTTTTGCAATGGCAACAGTGGGAACAGGTTATTTGGATGGCGTTGGATGTGGGCGGGGCGGCGCTGTATGTGATTCAAGTGGACCCGAAATTGCGATCGCCCGATCAACGCAATATTCGCCACAACCTCCGCATCATTACCACTGGCCTGCTCAGCTACGTCAGCGTCGCCGAATCCCTGACCAATCCCTGGTTGGGTTTCCTCACCCTAGGGTTAAGCCTGGGCCTCCTCTTGGCTGGAATTAGTCTTCGTACCCGCGCCTATCTCTATGTCGGCACCGGAACCCTGCTATTTGAACTGTTGCGCTACACCCGCCGCTTTGTCGGCCAGCATCCCCTACAAATTTGGGCAGTGGGAATCATCCTGGGTCTCGGCTTTATCTGGGTGGCTGCTACCTTTGAAGCCCGTCGCAATCAAGTGAATGCGACCCTCAACTATTGGCGCAATGAACTCTCGTCTTGGGAGTAAGAGTTTGACTCGCCGCTTAGCTTTGGCGGATCGTAAGGTATGGCTACAACACCTTTTGTAAAAACTGGGTGGCGCGATCGCTCTTGGGCGTACTAAAAAACACATCTGGCGGCGCGTCTTCCACCACTCGTCCCTGATCCAAAAACAAAATCCGGTTGGCCACTTCCCTGGCAAATCCCATTTCATGGGTGACAATCACCATGGTCATGCCACTCAGGGCCAAATCTTTCATCACATCCAGTACTTCCTTCACCATCTCAGGATCGAGGGCTGAAGTGGGTTCATCAAATAGCATGATGTCCGGCTCCATGGCCAAGGCACGGGCGATCGCCACCCGCTGTTTTTGCCCCCCCGACAGCCGCGATGGATAAATACTCGCCTTTTCCGACAGCCCTACCTTTTGCAGCAATTCCATCCCTTTAGCCTGCGCTTGAGATTTTTCTACCCCTTTTACCCGCACTGGAGCATACATAATATTTTCCAATACGGTCATGTGGGGGAACAGATTAAAATGCTGGAACACCATGCCCACATTCTGCCGCAATGACATGACATCGGTTTTCGGGTTGGTAATTTCCACCCCATCCACCTCAATTGTTCCTGATGTCGGCACTTCCAAGAGATTTAAACAACGTAGAAACGTAGATTTCCCCGATCCCGATGGCCCAATCATCGCCACCACTTCTCCCCGGTTAATATCCGTGGATATCTCTTTTAATACCTGCAATGGGCCAAATGACTTAAATAATCGGTTGACATGAATTGCGATCGCCATAGGATTCAGACTCCATAAACTCAGAATAAATAATTGCCGCTGGTCTAACACGGGGATTCTATGAACTGCGCTGTAGTCGTCTTTCCAGAACTGTGGCCAGAATAGTCAGAACCATCACTACCACGTAATAAACGATCGCCACCATCAACAATGGTTCAAAATAGACATACTTTTCCGCCGCCACAATTTGGGCACGACGCAGTAAATCCTGGGCACCAATGACCGACACTAGAGTGGAATCCTTGAGGAGAGCGATCGACTCATTCACCAGGGCGGGCAAAATATTTTTGATGGCTTGGGGCAGAATAATGTCAATCATCATCGGCTGATAGCGCACCCCTAGGGAAACTGCTGCTTCTCGCTGGCCCTTATCCACCGCCAAAATTCCAGCCCGAATGACTTCTGAAACATAGGCTCCAGAATTGAGGGCAAACGTAATTACACCAGCTTGGAATCCGGAAATATCCTGCCCCGTAAGTTGAGGGGTGGCAAAATAAATTAGCGAGAGCGTAACCAGTAACGGCGTGCCCCGAAAGACCGATGTATAAACCGTTCCAAACCAATACAACGGTTTAATACTAGAAATTTTGAACAGGGACAGAACCGTCCCCCAGATAAATCCCAGCACTGCCGATAGGGCCGTGAATTGCAGGGTAACAATCAACCCTTGCAGAATAAAGGGCAGCGAAGGAAAGATGCGGCCAAAATCCAAATCCAACGCTGCCAGTGTGATAGTGGGCATAACAATCATTAACTCAGGGCATTAGCAATGCCCCACCAGAGGGTAGACAACAAAAAACGGAATGAACTAGACGGTGGGTGGATACTACTGCTGGTTGTAATAATCCTCAAACCAAATCTGGATCATGCCATCTAGTTCCCCACTTTCAATGAGGTCAGTGAGAACAGCATCAAATTCTTCCACGAGGGGAGAGCCTTTGGGAAAGGCGATCGCCGATCCTGATTCCCCATCCCCCTCAATTGTGGTAAACACCAAGTCATCATTATTGGCGACATACCCCTTGGCTACCGTATCTTCCACAATGGCCGCATCCAATCGCCCTGCCTTAATTTCTTGCACCAACTCGCTAATCTTATTGCGAGGCTCAATGGTCATGCTAATGGTCTCAGCCTTTTCCTTTGCTTCTCCTTCCTGAATCGAACCAAGTTGTACCCCCACTTTTTTCCCTTCTAAATCCTCGTAGGACGCAAACCCCGCACCATCGAGGGAAATAATCGTATTTTTGGCATCATAATAAACCTGGGAAAAATCAACGCTTTGCTTGCGCTCTTCGGTAGGGGTCATTCCGGCCATGGCAAAATCAACCCGCTCTGCTTGTAGGGCTGGCACAATTCCGTTAAAGTCCATGTCTTCAATCTTGAGGGTGTAGCCTAACTCCTCAGTAATAGCTTTAGCAATATCGATATCAAAACCAATGGGTTCGCTGGAACCACTGGCCGTATCATAAAATTCGTAAGGAGGATAATCCGCCGATGTTGCCATGATTAACACCTTCTCCTCCGCTGGTGCTTCGGTGGCAGTGGAATCATCAACACTGCTGCGACTCTCTTGGTTGGAAGAACAGGCAGTTATTCCAACCAACGTCAGCATAGCGGAAGCTGTGGCCAT
>JAYKIC010000178.1:0-4831 GCA_035284985.1 Leptolyngbyaceae cyanobacterium | reverse complement strand
ATCCCTAGGATGGGGGTGGCCGCAACGGTTGGCTCTGGGGGTTCGGCATCGGGTGGGGGGGGCTCAAAATCAGCGATCGCCCCCCCATCTCTAGGGTCCGCCAACCTGGGCTTGGGTAAGGGCGTATCCGCTTCGGTGGCAGGTTCAGGACTCGCCGCCGCATCCATCCCATCTATCGTGGAGGGAATGGTGATATCGGGCGGTGGCGGCGGATCGGCGGGGAGGGAAATGGTGGCAAACAAGGTGTCTAATACCGTTGATGGGGTCTCACCGGGGGATACGGCATCTGTTGACTCGACCTCATCATCATCAACGGTATTGGAAAATAGCTCTGCCATCAGTTGGCCAATATCCCCCTCGGATGAGACAAACTCATCGAGTAAGGAGTCTGCGATCGCCACCGGGTCCGGGTCTTGATTCCGTATATCCTGATTGCTCAAATCTTCTGGCGATCGCCCCATGGAGTCGCCAAAATTTTCCAGAGAGATATCCTCCAATAATTCAGTAATTAAAGCTTGATTAGTCGCTCCATCCTCAGAAATATCCCAATCAATCTCACCAAAATCCCTCAGGTCTAACTCCAGATCATCGCCTAAATCATCGGGATAGGGGGTGTCGTTCTGATGGACCGCCGCCACTTCATCCACCCCCACCGACGGTTTCCCCCCCACAGCAGCAAGGTGAGCAATAGCGCTAGTGTCCTGGGGTTGGCCCTCATTGAGGTTCAGGGACTTAATCAGGGTGGGAAATTCTGATGGATCTAAGGCATCGTCATCATCCCGATCCGGCTCGATATCATCCCCTAAGTCATCATCAAACAGATCCTCCAACCCATCAAAGGATAGGCTGGATTCAGGACTAGAAAAGGCCGTTAGATGGGCAGATTCCTGATTCCCCTCCTCTGGTTCCATGGACACTGAAGCCAAGAAATCCATGGGATCAATGGCGGGGTCCAGTTGCTGTTCAAGACCGGGTAGGGGCAGGGTGTGGGGCAGGAGATCAAACTGACGGGTGAGGACAAGGGATTGCGATCGCCGCCATTCACCCACTGCGATTTGAGCAATTTCTAACGTTCGTTGGGGGGCCACTACCATGGCGTAGGCCACTGACGCACATAAACGGCAGAAGGCATCTAGTTGTAACATGGCCCCCAGTCCCCCTAATTCCTGGGATAGTATGAGCACTTCTTCCCGGAGACAGGGTTGATCGGGGGTTGCCAGCAGAGTTTCTAAGCGATTCAGACATCCTTCCACTTCCGTTTCAAACAGAATCGGCATAATGTCCTGGCCCTCTTCAGGGGACAAAACGGAAGCCGCATTTTCTTCCTCTGGTTCACCGAGGCGATCGCGCAACTGGTCAAAAATAGGTTGGGCTGTTTGCTGGACCCAATCTGGAGGAACGGGACGTTGTTGGCGATCGCAATTCACCACCAGGCGCAAACAGTCCACCCCCGACAGCAGTAACGATTCCAACTCCTGATCCACCACCAACGTTTGCCGTTGCACTTTGAGCACTTTTAACGCATCTTCCAACTGATGGGAAAGCTGGCTTAACGTGGGAAAGCCCATTAAACTGCCCCCCCCTTTCATGGAATGGGCTGCACGGAGAGCCGCATTAATCTGCCCCCCATCAATCGCCCGACTGGACAACTCCATCAACGCCGAATCGAGCGTTTGGAGATGATCCTGAGCCTCATCAAGAAATTGCAGTTGAATTTCACGTTCTCTCGCGTCTCGCATGTTTCTCCCGGCAACGGTGTCAGATCAACAGAAATCAACAGAAGTTTACTTATCAATACACCCACTCAGAAGGCAAACAGGAGCCTAGCCCCAACAAACTATCCACTATCCACTATTCACCAGTTAACTATTTACGCTATCCAGAGTTAGTCCCCATCAGTGGCTTAAAGCCTCAGAGCCTCACCCCCTAGACTTTAGCCTCTTCCTCTACCTTGAAGGTGTTGACGGATTCTTGCAGGGTTTGGGCGATCGCCACCGTTTCCTGCAAAGAACTAGACACTTGCAGCGATGACAACGACGTTTGTTCCGACACTTTAGCCATTTCCGTCATCAACCGTGACACGGACTCCGATGTCTTCACCTGGGACACCGTAGCCTCTGAAATGGCCGCAACCAACGCATCAATTTGGCGGGACACCGTAGTAATTTGGCCCAAGCTATTTTTGGCCTCTTCCACCAACTGCGTCCCTTGAACCACTTGACTGGTGCCTAACTCCATCGCCTCCGCCACCTGACTGGTTTCTAGCTGAATATTTTCAACAATCAGCTCAATTTCCTGGGTAGCGGCTGCCGATCGGGCCGCCAGTTCCCCAACTTCCTCGGCAACCACCGCAAAACCTTGTCCTTCTTCCCCGGCCCTGGCGGCTTCAATCCCAGCATTAATCGCCAGTAAGTTCGTTTGCATGGCAATTTGGTTAATCAACGCCACAACTTTAGAAATCTGTTGGGAAGCTTCCCCCAAACGTTTTACTTTTTTCGCCGTTTCCCCCACCGTGGCCCGTAGCCGCAAAATCGTACGAACAGTCTGATCCATGGCTACGCCCCCAGCCTCAGCGGTTTGGGAAGCCATATTGGCCACGCTTGCCGCCTCTTGCGCCCGTTGGGCCACCACATTGATCGATCGAATCATCTCATCCATGGAAGCCAAGGTACTGGTGGTTTCCTCCGCTTGCTTGAGCGCCGTGTCTGCCAATGAACGAATCGAAGCCGCATTTGCGCCCAAGGCCGTATTCACTTGGCTAGAGGATTCCTTAACCTGGAGTACAATTTGGCGCAGGTTTTCAATAATAGAATTAAAAAAGTCGGCTACTGTCCCAATATCCCCAGCGGTTACATCGGCTCGAACGGTCAAATCGCCACTGGCAACATATTCAACGTCGCTGAGCAGTTCAACCAATTGCATCTGCAACGATTCTTTTTGTTGCCGCTGTTGTTCGGATAAGGCTTCCGCATCCAATCGGGCTTGTTCCTTTTGTTGGAACAGTTGACTCTGGGTGAGGGCATAGCCCAACTGAATCGAGAGTTGTTTGAAGAAGTTGGCTTCCCCTTCAGTCCACTCACGGGGGCGATCGCACTGGTGAGCAATGAGCAAGGCGGTCAATTCGTTGGCCACTAGCACGGGTACCACTAAATTGGCCCGTACTTGATAAGGTTCGAGTTGTTCAATATGACATTTCGTCAAGTTAGCTTGGTATATATCAGGAATAGCAACAATTCGACCCTGGCGATATTTTTCAACATATTTTTCAGCGAAACAGGGATCATGAATCGCAGTATTTAATGATTTAGGCCATGCTTCTCCCACCGATTCCGCCGTTACAATCCCCCGCCACTCTGGGTCAAATGCATAAAAAATCACCCGATCCACTTGCAAGGCATTGCGAGCACCATCAATCCAGAGGCTAATAATATCTTGCTGGGACATGGAGGGGCGGACCTGAATGGCTAGATCCGCAAGGAAGCTGGCCCGTTCTGCTTGCTGAGTCTGGGTTTGGGCTTCGCCCCTCAGTTGCCGCTCCGATTTAGTAATGGTGTTAGCCAACTCATTGAAGGTTTTGGCTAGCTGACCAATCTCATCCTTACTCTTCAAATCAGCCCGTACCCCACGATTACCCGCAGCAAATTGCTGGGTGCGACTTTGTAGGTGCTTCAATGGGGCCGCAATCGATCGTCCTAGGGCGATCGCCAACACGATGTCAGTGCCTAGGGCCACCACCGCAATTAAGAGCTGCACCCGCAAGCTGCTGTTAATCAAGGCATTCAGTGATGCTTCTGACGTACCTCGCACTAATACCGCGACGGTTTGATCATTGATATCTTTAATGGCCTTAGCCGCCACCGCATAGGTGTTTTCGCCGATGGTGATGCGATCGCTAGCAATCCCCGTCGGCGACAGAGCAGCGGCTTCCAATAGTTCAGTATTGGGTAAAGGGATATGGGCTTGACCTTGGGTATTAGTAGTAATACCCACATCAAGGGAGGTGGCTAATTGAAACGCACCATTATCTTGACGCTGGTAAACAGCAGCATAGCCACTGCCAAAAGCATCTAATGTTCCCTGGGCAATGGGTAATTTGTTGTTAACAATATCCCCCGATATCAACACTCCAACCACATCCTTATTGGCAGGATTAAAAACAGGGGTGGCTGTGTAACGAATTAGGGCATCTTGATTGTTAAACCCTTCAGGTAAGGGTGGCCCCTCCCGCTGCAATTCATCAGCAGGAACAATGGCACTAGCCTTAATTTGTTGTGAGTTTTCTATGACCTTACTGACTAAGCCAACGGGATCAAAGGTCTGGCTGTTGCGATCCATATTGGCGCTGCTAATAATTCGCAAATCTCGCCCCACTAAGGTTGCATACTCAATTTGACGGGCTGTGATTTCATTCTGAAGAATTTGTTGGACCTGAGTTTGTTCCGCTGGAGTCAGTGTCTGACCATTAGCCACTAGTAAAGAAGCTCGAATAATGGCTGGGTTATCAGACTGACCGCGAAAACCAAAACCCATTTGGTTGATTTTTACGTTGTATTGAATATCAACAACCGATACTTCTGCTTCTGCCTGTTTAATCAGCTGCGATCGCCCAGAGGAGACAATCAGAAATGAAGCCACCCCCATCAATCCAACAATAGAAATGACCTCGGAGGCAAAAAAACCAATTAACTGTTTACTTTGCACCGACAAGTCAGAAAACCAATTGTTCTTTGAACTTTTTTTTGATTTCTGACCAATGGAACGATCGCCTTTATGCTCCGTTTCTAGTGCCGTTTCAGGATTAACTTCTATTAGTGTTTCTGTGTTAGATTCC
>JAYKIC010000177.1:0-6414 GCA_035284985.1 Leptolyngbyaceae cyanobacterium | reverse complement strand
TTGACTCTATCAAAGATTTGCAACAAGTGATAGAAGTCACAGTGTTAAAGGCAAAAATGAGTAACAATAAATACATGGGTCTTCTACACCTGGCAATTGGCATGTATTAAAGCTTACTCAATTGCAGGCTTCTGGTACTGAAACAATAAGCAATTAACTCGGCCAACAAGGAATTGGCTTCCCAATTTTTAGTTTGCCTGTACAATCGTTGAGGCACTGATTGGCTATTTTGCCGTAGGTCATTTCAGTCTTTGGCTTAAGGAGCAATCGCTGTGGATACCGTAGTTGACCACCGAATGAGTATCACTGCCCCAGAACAGGTGATTTACGATCATCTACTTTACTGTATTGAACAGGAATCACCTGAGCAGATGATTCAGCGCTTCCGGATGCTGTTTTTAGATGGGGGGCGTTATCCAGACGATCGAGTGTCCAGCGCCCTCGGCCAAATTCTAGCGTCTTCCTCAGTTCAAGCCATTTTTCCCCATCTTCTGAATCGCTGCTGCCACATTCTCATCAACCGTTGGCAATCCAGACCCCAGTTTCAGCTTTCGATTCCGCTGCTGATTGAGTTATTTGAGGCAGTCCCCGATGCCCCTGCGGGTTTTTCCTACCGTCGGTCTTTGTCGGCGGCTAAGCTCCAGGGATTGGTCAAGGGTTTTCGCCAGACTCACCAATATGCCACCTTGCGCCGATTGGCCCAAGTCCTCAGTCAGTCCGTGGAAGACTATGGTCGGGAACCTGCCCCATCCATCCAATCTTCCAATCAACCGCGTTCCTTGGGTACGTTGATCCAGCGTTATCCCTATCTGTACCAGCATTGCTTGTTGGATGATCGGAGTACCCAAGATCAACAGAACACGGTTTATCGGATTCAAACCCAGGCCCAGCAAAAACTAGAACTCGACCTATCCCGCTACATAACCTATCACGTCCGTCGGTCCCAAATTCAACATCAGGGCACGCCGGAGCAAGTCAGTCGGTTGATTCGACCTGTTGCTAATCCAACCCTGCTAGACGAGCGCAATCTAAATCAAGCCATTCGGCATTATTCCGGTAAGGCGATTGGGGGGCGCACCTACCGAGATGTCGCCAATGGCTTTATTCTCCATACCCGCCAGACCCAAACCTATGCTTCATTTAAGGACAACCTCTATCAGTACATTGTCACGGGGGTAGAGCCAACTTACGGTCAGCGGCAGTTCAACAACCAATTACATAAACAGCTCCAACTGATTCTGCCCGACAGTGCCACAAAACCCGTTAATGATTTTCTCGTTGTGCGGACCTGTAGTCAGTTGTTAAACTTTTTGGTGGTGGACAACGCCAAGTCTCCCCATCATTTTGTGTTTATCGACTTAGTAACCAACTTAGGCCCCATTCTGACCACTGGGTTGCTACTCCGAATCGTGCTATTTTGCAGCAAGGTTCGACCTTATCTAGAGCGACGCTTTTCTATTTTGTTTAATCACTACGAATACTCCGAACGGGGAGCGGTGCAGTGGTTAGTGACGGCCTTAGAGACTCTTAATGTAGCCTTTGTTACTAATTTTGGCACTTTGGACCTATCCCTGCTACCCAAAAAATAGACAGTGCTAGCGCCTGATTTTTCCAGAACCACCAAGTATGTGAATCTTCATCACCAATGGGTACGCTAAGCTCCCGCTCTTACGGTAAACTTCGGGGGAACAGCCACATTGAATTGGGAGGGGCAACATGGGACGGCAAGGGCGATGGTTTTGGGGCATCCTGTTAACAGCATTTTTGGTCACTATGGGGCTAGGCATCTATCCTTTGATCAACCCTTCTTTTTCCCAAGCATTGTCTACCCAAGCATCCTCACTGGGAACTCAAGCGATTGTGACCCCGTTGGGGGGTGAGGTGGCTCAAGCTCAAGCGCCAGAGGCGGGGGAATCGGCTGTTTTTGTTGACCCAGCAGGGCAGTATGAAATTAGGTTGCTGGAGGGCTATCAAACCTATGGGATTGCCAATACAACGGTGATTGAAGCCGCCGATGGTAGTTTAGCTTACACCGCGCTGGTCGTACCCACATTTGATCCAGGGGTGCAGTTAACCGATGCGGCGTTGGCCCAGATGGCCCGTGAAACCTTCCAGCAGGGGGAAGGCTTTATCACGAAGGAATTTCAACCGACCCAAAGTGGGATTAAGGTGAATTGGCAAGGTCGGGTGACGACCCGTGGTTCCCAGCGCCTTTCCGGTAGCATTTTTGCCCGTCAAGAGGGGGATCAGGTTTTGCTGTTGCTGCTGGCGGCGACGGATGCGGGACAGGATGCCTTGGTGGAGGCGATCGCCACCCTTCCCGCCAGCTTAAAATTAACGACTCCCTAATTTTCTTGATTGGATCAGCCAGGGATTACTATGACGATTATTGAAGGCGAGTTGGGGCGATTACAGGAACTGATGCCTGCATCGGGACGAATGTTGTGTCGGTTGGTGCATCGGCCAGAACAGGCGGTGGTGATTGACACGCCATTGCCCCTGCCTTGGCAACGGGGTTCCCGTAATATTTTTCTTAATTTGGATTTATGGTGTCAAATGCCCTTGGCTCAGCGGGATTTGCTGCTGCTGCGGGTGGTGAGTTGGAATTTGGCGGTGCGGTGGTTTAAAGTTGACCGATCCCGTGGCATGGCAGCGGTGGGCCTTGTGGGCACGGCGGTGGAGTTGGGCCAAGGGGATGCGGTGGGGGTCGTGGTGGCGGGGGTGCTGACGGTGTTGGTCGCAACCCAAATTTGGCGATCGCACCATAATACCGCCATGGAACTCGAAGCGGATGAAACGGCGATCCAAATTGCCCAACGGCGAGGCTATCCCCAACCCGCAGCGGCGCGTCATCTCCTGGAAGCGATTGAGTCGGTCGCTCGGCTAGAACGGCGATCGGGTCTGGATTTTACCGAATTGTTGCGCTGTCAAAATTTGAAGGCGATCGCTGGCTTATCCCCGGTTGGGGTTCCCGAATCCGTTAGGCAGGATTAAGGGGGACTGGCGATCGGCCCAATCCTAGTGTTCTGCATTTAGGGACAGACCTACTCCTGATGGCGACCCAACACAGCGATGCCAATGCCGCCTAAAATCATGGCTGAGGCGATGATTAAGCGCATAGATAGGGTTTCTTGCAACCATAAAATGCCATTTAACGTCAGCGGTTCGGCAGCAATTTCATCAATGCGATAAACGGTGCCCGTCGTGGGCACCACTAAGCAGTCAATGGTTTGCCCCAGGGAGCGATGGTTTGCTTTAATTGTTCCACCATATACAGTCCCTCAAAGGCTGCCACGGCGGTTAACTGCTTTGCCTGGGTGATCATGTCGCGGGTAATGGGAAAGACCGCCTCCGGGTTGGCTTCAATAAATTGCCCGACGGAAGCATACCGTTCCGCCACACAGGCTCCATTAAAGAGTAATTCGTTGGCTTGAAGGAAGGGGATATAGTCAATTTCAACGCAGGTGCCGCCTAAATCGGTGAGGGTGGCGATCGCCCCTTCATATCGAGCTTTGACCGCCGCATTACCGAAAAATTGCCGTTGCTCCGGTCTGGGCACCCCAAAGCGGAATCCTTGGGGGGTGGGGTCAGGCTGTTGCCCCGACGCTGGCAGAGGTTCGCGGGAAAAGGGATGAGACCGGGATCAATCTTGCATAGGATCAGGGGCGATCGCACTCCTGATACCAACCCATTTTTTTACCTGAAGGCTTGAGGAAAAACGGGGGAATCGCCCATCCAAAATCAGCCTATCCTCGCACCTTGCCGCTTCTCATTGTGAATAAATATCAACAACTGTAGATAACCATGGATAAATTCTGCGAAAAATAAAAAGCCTATCATAATCGCTCAAATCATTGTGATGAATTGGGTTGAGCCATTGTCATGGTTTCCTGGTTTACATCCTGTTGCACGCTTTCTTGTGTAATGCTTAAACTTAGCGATCCCCGTTGAGAGTGAGCCTACACTATGGCCATAGTCAACGCCCGAACAAACGGTTATCGGGTTCTAAGGAGATTAACACCTATGGTCGCTATCAAAGTAGCCATCAATGGCTTTGGGCGGATTGGACGGTTGGTACTACGAGCAGGCATCAATAACCCCAACATCGAGTTCGTTGGCATCAACGATTTAGTTCCCCCACAAAACCTGGCGTATCTACTGAAGTACGATTCAACCCACGGCAAATTTAATGGGACAGTAGACGCAGACGATAATGGCATTATCGTAGACGGCAAAAAAATTCCCTGCTTTTCGATCAAAAATCCAGCAGAGTTGCCTTGGGCAGAGCATGAAGTCGATTATGTGGTGGAATCTACTGGTTTATTTAGCACCTATGAAACCGCCTCAGCCCACATCACAGCAGGGGCTAAGCGAGTTATTATTTCTGCCCCCACCAAAGATCCTGAGAAGGTTAACACCTTTGTGGTAGGGGTTAACCACACTGATTTCAACCCCGCTACGGACGTGATCGTATCCAATGCAAGCTGTACCACCAACTGTCTAGCCCCCATCGCTAAGGTACTCAACGATAACTTTGGCTTGGCAGAAGGGTTAATGACCACCGTTCACGCCACTACTGCCACCCAGCCCACCGTAGACGGTCCTAGCAAAAAGGACTTTCGGGGTGGTCGGGGTGCTGGTCAAAACATCATTCCCGCCTCTACAGGAGCAGCCAAAGCGGTTGGATTGGTCTTACCTGAACTAAAAGGGAAGCTGACAGGCATGGCGTTACGGGTTCCGACCCCTAACGTATCCGTGGTGGATTTGACCTTTAAGACGGTGCGTAGCACTAGCTATCAGGACATTTGCCTAGCTATGCGGGACGCAGCCATGGGGCCATTGGCGGGGATCTTAGGCTACACGGATGAGCCAGTGGTTTCCAGCGACTTCATCGACGATAACAACTCCAGCATTTTTGATGCTGAGGCGGGGATGGAGCTGAACAGCAACTTCTTCAAAGTCGTATCGTGGTATGACAATGAGTGGGGCTATTCCAACCGGGTCATCGATTTGATGCTTTATATGGCGGTTCAGGAAGCCGTGCTAACGGCGGCATCCTTTGAAAAACTGGATCTGCAACGGCTTTGCGTTACGGCCTAAGTCCCAGCTTGCCCCCGATCCCCATTGATCGGGGCTAAGGCTAATCCTATGTTTATGTGAACTTTCCACCCGATGTTGGGCGTTGTGCGATCGCACAACGCCCAATTTTGTCTTCATTTCTCCTAACCCTGGCCCACACTAGATCGCATCTGTACCGCTAATCAGTCACATCAAGGGCATCCAAATACTCCAGGGCCGCATCCAACTTGGATGGATAGTTAATCGCAAACGATTCAAACCAAAATCCCTCATCGGAATTGGGGTCCAGTTGCTTAAGCCAGTCTTGGGCACGGCGCAGTCGAGCTACCCGTTGCTTTTCGGCGGCATGACGCTGGCGTTCCTGTTCCGCTTCTAATTCCCGTTGCCGCTGAACTTCCCACTGCCGCTGTCGTTCCTCTGCGGCTAACCGTTCCTGTCGTTCTTGCTCTTCCCGTTGGCGTTGCCGACGACGGTCTGCCTCCAATGCCTGCAGGCGTTGGCGCTCGGCCTCAGCCTGTTCCGCTTCATATTGGGCCTTCACATCCGCCAAAATCGGGTTGGTGGCAGCGGAAGGCGATCGCCCTAGGGTCGGAGTGGGGGTCGGAGTGGGCGAAGAGCTTCGTACCGTGGGAAATAGGGGCCGCTGGGTAGTCACGGGTGGGGGAGAAGGAGTTGGAGTCGGTGGAGAGGACCGCACTGTCGGAAATAGGGGCCGCTGGTTACTAGTCGGCGCGGAGGAAGGGGGAGGTGTCCCCATGCCAATATCTGCCAATAGGGATTCCACTGATTTGGGATGCGGGGTTGGCGTATTTTGGGGTGGAGACGGGGGTGAAGGGTGGGGTGGCTGTTCCGATGATGATGGCTTAGCAGATGCATCAGTAGCCTTATTTTCATACTCCTGCTTGATACTATTGAGCAGGTCATCAATGGATTTTGCCATGGGTGAGTCGTCTCCCGTTCGCTTTCGATGGAATCCTTACTAGTTCCATGGTAAAGCCTCACTTGAACAAATGGGAGCGGGGATTTCTGGTACCCTGCCTCTGGCTGGGTGCCCCAACAGGAGCCTCTGGCTCCAGCTAGATACGAGGCAGAGCCTCGAAATAGGGTTCCCAGCGAGACGCTGGGAACCAGGAATAATTAGTTTTTCCGGAGTTTCTGGTACCCTGCCTCTGGCTGGGTGCCCTAACAGGAGCCTCTGGCTCCAGCTAGATACGAGGCAGAGCCTCGAAATAGGGTTCCCAGCGAGACGCTGGGAACCAGGAATAAAAGCTTCACTTGAACAAATGGGAGCGGGGATTTCTGGTACCCTGCCTCTGGCTGGGTGCCCCAACAGGA
>JAYKIC010000176.1:0-4669 GCA_035284985.1 Leptolyngbyaceae cyanobacterium | reverse complement strand
CTCCCAAAACGGGAGAAGGGGAGCCGGATTAAGAGTTTCCCTTAGTCTGGGAGGTGGATTGAAGTCCCTCTCCCTCTTTGGGAGAGGGATTTAGGGTGAGGGGTGCCAGTGTTTAGGAAACCCCTACAAGATTAGCTCCCAGGACGGGAGAGGGGGGACGGATTGAAGTCCCTGAGGGATTTAGGGAGAGAGGGGACGGATGCAGCGCGGAATCTAGGGTTTGGTCCCCCTTCCCCCCAAAAAACTAACAGGCGGGGCGAGGGGATGGGGGCAATTCAGGCAGCAATGGTAAGGGGCGAGAGGGCTTCTCTACCACCACTCGCTTTCACAGGTCGGTGTAGGTGGAATCCTACTTTGGCGAGGTTAATCACCCAACGATTAAAAGCTTGCATAACCGATTGCTTTTGAGACAACCTCTGGAGCCGTTTAGGAGCATCAGCATCATCGGCATAATGGGAGTCGTATCCGGAGGGATCGCCTAAAATGCCGGAAAATTCTCGCTTCCAGGGTTCCTCCGGGTTATTTACATTCCACCAGGTTGTGGGTTCTGCTAACAGGCGGCGGTAGTCTGGGCCAAAGTAGATTTCAATCAGGCCCAAGGCGACGGTGATGTCAGAGTGGAAGGCATGGCGGGATTCCAAGGCTGCTACGTCGTTGTAAAAGTGAGTCCACTGGATGTCTTGACCGGACTGATGATGGCGATCGCAATAAGCATTCATCAAGCCGATGCCGTTTTCTAGGACTCCATCGGCATCCAACCCGATCGCTCCCAGTGATGAGAAATCCCCTTCCAGTAACCACCAAGGACAAGTCCACTCTAGATGGTTGCCGCCGTTGAACAGGATGCGGAGGGCAAGGCGATCGCGCCCTCCCCATTTAGCCGCTTGTTCTGCTGCCCTGGCGTGTTGTAACACATCTCGCTGAGGCACATTCGGCGCGGCCCAGACAAAACCAACGCTGACGGTGATGGGTTTGTCCGATACCTTGATATCCTTTGGGTCAAGGGGATAGTCTTTGTCCCATTGCGAATTGTCCCAAACTTGAGATTTAAACTGACTCAGCCATTGTAAGCAATCACGGGGCTGGATTTGATACAGGTCTGCATCGTCGGAACCGTAGAGGATGCCCATGAAGTCGTCGCCACCAGCGTACACGATGCGACCATTGCCATCGGGCAAAATTTCGGTGTAGTGGTTGCGGAAAATCCGGCCCCACTTCCGCATCTGGGTACTGAATGTTTCCAGTCCTTTTGCTTCTTTCGATGGGTCGGTGGGATCGTCTAAGCTTTTGAGGTATTTTCCGGCACTGTCGCCATCCCCTAGAAACCAACCTGTCCAGTATTTGGGTTCGTCGTCGTTGGTGGAACGGAGGCGGTTGAGGTCACGGAAGGAATGGGGGTTGAGTTCTTGGGCGATCGCTTCAAATTGTTCTAATTCGGCAACTTTGATAGGGCAATCAAACCGCTTCCGATACGTCTTGATAATATGACTAGCGACTTTGTGATGCGTCACCATCCGTTTGACGAGTTCGGGAATGCTGAGTTCTTCATCGGGATGAACAAAGGGTTCTGTTAAAACGTCGCTGAGTTTTCTAAAAAACGTTGCAATATCCTGTTCTTGCTGGCGATAGCTATCACGCTGGGGTTTGAAGTTTCCTAGCTTGGGATAGGCGATCGCGTCTGCTCCCGATAAGGTGGAACTTTCCCCGACCCAATTGATCCCGGTCCAAGCACGGGCACGTTTGGCATCGTTGAGGCGATCGCGTACTTTACTAATGCTTTCCCCTGGCAACCCTTGCACCCAGAAAAACTCCCAGGTATAGCTGGCCCACAATCCCCAATCCCGCTTCCAATACTTAAAGTCATCGCGGAAATCTTGCAATTGTGGATGGGTTTCTAGCCAGTCCTGGCAACTTTCCACGATGCACTTCCAGGCGCGATCGAGGGGCTTTCGAGCGGTGTTGTAGGTGCCATCAGCGGGGAATTGACCCTCCACCACAATTTGATTGGGCATCCCTTGGGTGACGTTGGATAGGGCCGGAGAAATGACCGTGCAGCCTGATTTCTCAATTTCGTAGCAGATGGCCCAAGACAGGAACGAGAGCAGGTAAGAACTGCCAAACAGGTCGCGGAGCTTGCGAGATTTTTCGATAAATCCTTGAACGGGGGCAAAGCTGATGACGGTGTAAGTCGAAGATGATGCAGGATCGGACATATCAGATGGTTCCACAATGAGGCTCCTCCAAAGTTGGCTCTAGTGTACGGTTGGGTGAACAGTGATGATGGTCAAATGTAATCAATATTTAATGTCAGATAAATAAACTCAGAAATGTTTAGATTTTGAGAGGTTTGGACAAAACATGCAAACGGTATCCATTGCATGGCGCTATTGTAACGGGTGCTGGAAGAGGGGGCTTCCAATAGCGGCTATGGTTGACCTATTCTTTTCTCAAATTAGGAGCACATACCGTGAAACGAAATCCAATTGCAACATTGGTGGCTGATCCCGCCCGGAACTTTCTTGCGTCATTTATGGTTGGAACCTTACTCTTCGGCATCATCTCGGATGGGGTGTCCAATTTATTTTGGGATGTATTTCAGCAGTGGGGACAACGGCAACCCTTACCCGTTCCCTATGAATGGTTTCGCCTGGGAATGACGATCACAATGGTGATGCTAATTATCAGCCTCATCTATGGCACCAACTTATCTCGCTGGTTGCGAAAATGGCTTGCATGGCTACCCTTTGTTTCGACTTTACCGATGCAGGCTAATGTCAAGCCGTTGGATCGCCCCTATGCAGGGTTGATTGTATCTATGAGTCCTAAGTCAGATTCCCCAGCAGAGCGGGTGATTCGCTATCACTGGAATCAAGGACAACACCCCTATCTCCAACACTGTTGGGTAATCTGCACCAACAAGTCATTGCCTTATGCCCAGGAAATGCTCAAGGCACTCACCCATGATGGCATTACCCAAACGGTGGAGATTCACTATGGCCAGTACGATTTGGGGGCTGATGATCCGTCAGAGGCTTCCATGAGTTTATTGGTGGCGGATGAACTTATGCTTGTTAGTTTTTTGGGGGGGGAAGGGGGACCGGACGTTAGGTTCCACCCCACATCCGTCCCCCCTCTCCCGTCCTGGGAGAGGGGCCGGGGGAGAGGGCGATCGCGGCTTGCCCCCATCGCCCCCATCCCCTAACCCCTTACCCCCAAGGTGGGGGAAGGGGGACCGGACGTTAGGTTCCACCCCACATCCGTCCCCCCTCTCCCGTCCTGGGAGAGGGGCCGGGGGCAGCTCAATATTTTGTGGGCCTGAGTCAGTTGATTACTAATCCGGGCTTTAGTTTTAAGGATCGAAATTATCATCCGCCCAAAGATCCGGTGAATGCGTTATTAAGTTTTGGATATACGTTGTTGTACAACAATGTGTTTAGTTTGCTCTTGGTGGAGGGGTTGAATCCTTATTTGGGCAATCTGCATGGGGCGGAACGGCAAAAAGCCTATTTAGCGTTTGATTTGATGGAGGAGTTTCGTTCACCGATTGTCGATACGCTCGTTATGCGTCTCATCAATCAAAAGATTATTCGGCCCACAGATTTTAGTTGGCCGAAGGAGAATGGTGGGGTTTATTTGGTTGATCCGGCTCGACGGGTGTTTCTTAAATATTTTGAGGAACGGATGTCTGAAAAGGTGTCTTATCCTAACTTAAAAGAAAAGATTTCCTATCGACGGGTGATCCAATATCAAGTGCAACGTTATGTTAAAACTTTGCTCAATGACTGTCCTTATGAACCCTATTGACGGATGATCTAAATGTTAGTTATTGTTGTTTACGATAGTCCAAATGATCGGCGGCGATTGAAGCTTTCTAATTTTTTGGAGGGCTATGGTCGGCGGGTGCAATATTCGGTATTTGAGTGTTTTTTATCGTTGCATGAAATGCAGATTCTTTGCCAACGGGTGGAGGCGATCGTGGATAAAACGGAGGATAATGTTCGGTTTTATTGGTTGTCCCGTGAGGCGGTGGCGAAGGTGAAAACCATTGGTAGCGACCCACCCCAGGAACCGCCAATCGCTTATATTATCTAGGTTTTGGCGGTGGGGCGGCGGTGTTTTGCGAATAGAAACGCGATGGATGCTCCACAGGTGATGGAATGGCTGAAACTCTGATTTTTGGGTTGACCTGTGTGGTTCCCCTACTGGATAAGGGTTTCAGCCTTGCTCGATCGCTAATATGCTATGATTGCAACAGTCCCAGACGGGTCAAAAATCACCTCTGGAGTTTCGCTGCTCAGGGTTCGCTCTGGGTAAGGGGTTCAAAGGGGTGGGTTCACCGATGACCTTATATCGGAATAGTTGGAAACACTTTGAATCTTTTTCAACCAAGCTATTTGAGAGTTCACCGATGACCTTATATCGGAATAGTTGGAAACTATCTAGTCCGCTGGCCTCCTGGAATTTCATGCGAAGTTCACCGATGACCTTATATCGGAATAGTTGGAAACACGAACTTTACAAACAGTACATGCGCCCATTCTTGTTCACCGATGACCTTATATCGGAATAGTTGGAAACCCTTCGGAAGAACGAAGAACGAAGAGAGAAGAACGAGGAAAGATGGGTTAATGGGTGTGATAATCTCTAAGGGATTTCTTTGAGGCGATCG
>JAYKIC010000175.1:0-6697 GCA_035284985.1 Leptolyngbyaceae cyanobacterium | reverse complement strand
GTCATCGTTGACATCTTGACCGTAGAGGGCCATTGCTGCTTCTAGGCGCAGGGTATCCCGCGCCCCCAGACCACAGGGGATGACTCCAGCGGTGAGGAGCGATCGCCACAATTTCACCGCAATATCTGGATCTAGCATAATTTCTACCCCATCTTCCCCGGTGTACCCTGTCCGGGCCACAAAGGCTGAACCGCCCAACAGGTCTACGGTACGATGACCAAACCGAGGGATGGTATCGAGGGATTCGGCGGCATTTGCCGGGATTAGGGTTTGGAGGGTGGCGATCGCCTTCGGTCCCTGGACCGCGATTAATGCCTGTTGAGTGGATACGTCCTCAAAGTGAATATCGGTGAGATGGCTGGTGAGCCAGTCCCGATCTTTCACCGTAGTTGCCGCATTCACAATTAATACCACCCGTTCCTGACCATCATCCCCAGGTGCCTGAAGATAAACAATCAGATCATCAATGACCCCACCCCTTTCATTGAGCAACACCGTGTATTGGGCTGCTCCCGGTTTTAACGAGCTGAGGTCCGTGGGGACTAAGGTTTGTAGCTGATCTATCACTGCCGCACCCTGTAACCGAAATTTACCCATGTGGGAAATATCAAACATTCCAGTGGTTTGGCGCACCGCTTCATGTTCTACCCGAATTCCCTGGTACTGTACAGGCATCTCCCATCCAGAAAACGGCACCATCCGGGCCGATGATTCTCGGTGGAGCGCGTACAGCGGCGTACGGGACAGCTCAGAGTTTGGTTGTCCGGCTGCGACATCATTCATAAAATAACCACCCATGAGTGTTTTGCTGCTCTGGTGGCTATTTTACTACTCCCGCTCCGTTAATCTCGCCAGAGGCGGATCACTTTCGTGGATATCTGGACTGGCAGATGGCTCTGTTGGAGCCAATTTATCCGTATCATCCTGACTGTGGCCGTTGGTGTGATGCCCATTGGTCCCATTGCTGGTTTCTGGTTCGGCATCGGATCGGGTCTTTGGTGCCGTTACTTTAGCGGGCGTTGGTGTAATCTCCGATGGGGATGCGGCGGTGGGGGTAGGGGGGAATGGTTGAGGGAGGGCGATCGCCTCCTTCTCCCGCCGCTCAAATTTCAGTCGCCCCTCGCCCGTATCAATGATTACGGTGTCCCCTTCGTGAAAGGCATCCTCCAAAATCTTGGTAGCCAATGGATTTTCAATTTCCCGTTGAATTGCCCGCTTGAGGGGACGGGCACCATAAACCGGGTCGTAGCCAACTTCAGCAAGATAGGTCTGAGCCTCTGGAGTAATGTCCACATCCAATTTTTGGTCGGCCAACAGACGACGAATGCGCTGAAGTTGGATGCCCACAATTTGGCGCAACTCATCCATTTGGAGGGGATGAAATAGAATCAAATCATCCACCCGGTTAAGAAACTCAGGCCGGAAATGGGACCGTAATGCTGTCATCACGAGGGTTCGCATCTCTTCATAACGGTTATCGTCTCCCGCCACATCCAAGATATGATCACTGCCAATGTTGCTGGTCATCACAATCACAGTATTGCAAAAATCCACTAACCGCCCTTGGGAATCCGTAATTTGTCCATCATCCAACACTTGCAGCAGGATATTAAACACATCGGGGTGCGCCTTTTCCACTTCATCGAATAGCAGAACCGAATAGGGTCGCCGCCGAATTGCTTCAGATAGCTGGCCGCCAGCCTCGTAACCCACATATCCCGGCGGCGCACCCACCAACCGAGCCACCGCATGTTTTTCCATGTACTCAGACATATCAATCCGCACTAGGGCTTCCCCTGAGTCAAATAGAGAGTCGGCCAAGGCACGGGCCAATTCAGTTTTCCCCACTCCCGTTGGACCCATAAACAGGAAAGAACCGATGGGCCGACCGGGGTCTTTCATCCCTGCCCGTGCCCGCCGAATGGCCGCTGCCACCGCTGCCACCGCTGCCGATTGACCGATGACTTTTTCATGCAACACGGACTCTAATTGCAGTAACTTTTGCCGCTCTGACTTCATCAAGCGGTTGACGGGAATTCCGGTCCATTTCGCGACAATTTCCGCAATGTCGTCCTCTAAAACCTGTTCCCGTGACAGGGTGGCATTTTGGTTTTGCAGCTCAATGAGTTTAGCTTCCTTGGCTTCCCGATCCCGCCGTACCGTTTCGAGTTGACCATATTTGAGTGCTGCCGCCGTATTTAAGTCCAACTCCCGTTCCGCATGTTCAATTTGGAGGTTAAGTTGGGCTTCTTGTTTGCGTAGGGTGGTGATATCGTCCCGCAGGCTTTGATGATCATGGAACTGATGGTCCAGATCGTCCTTAATCACCCGTAATTTAGTGATTTCCTGTTCGATGGTGGTCAAGGCTTCTTGGTTGACTTTGGTGGTGGGAGAATCTGGATCAGTTGCTGCGCCACTATTTTGTTCAGCGGAGAGCGATCGCTTTTCCATTTCCAGTTGAATCAGCCGCTGCTCTACATTCTCCAGTTCCTCTGGTTTGGAGGTATTTTCTGCATGGAGTTTGGAAGCCGCCTCATCCACCAAATCAATGGCCTTGTCAGGGAGAAAGCGATCGGTGATGTAGCGATCGGACAATTTAGCGGCGGCGACCAAGGCCGCATCGGTAATCTGCACTTCGTGATGGGCTTCATACCGTTCTTTCAACCCCCGCAGAATCGAGATCGTATCCTCGACGCTGGGCTGCTGCACCATAATGGGTTGGAATCGACGTTCCAAGGGCGGATCTTTCTCAATATGTTTACGGTATTCGTCAGTAGTTGTGGCTCCAATACAGCGCAGTTCACCCCGTGCCAACATGGGTTTGAGCAGGTTACTTGCATCCTTATTACTTTGACCAGAACTGCTACCCACCACGGTATGGAGTTCATCAATAAAGAGAACCACTTGCCCATCTGATTCAATTACGGCTTTGAGGACCGAGCGCATCCGCTCTTCAAATTCTCCCCGATACTTAGCACCTGCCACCAGAGAACCCATGTCAAGGGAGATCAGGCGGCGTTTTTTCAAGGATTCTGGTACTTCACCATTGACAATTCGTTGGGCTAAGCCTTCGGCGATCGCTGTTTTCCCTACCCCCGGTTCCCCAATCAACACTGGATTATTTTTTCGCCGCCGTGATAACACCCGCACCACCCGACGAATCTCCTCATCCCGACCAATCACCGGGTCTAACTTGCCTTCTTCCGCTAGCACGGTTAAATCCCGTCCAAACCGTTCCAAGGGGTCATCGGATTCCTCTTCTGGCTTTGCTGGTGGCTTGCCGTTGACCGGGGCCGTAGCCGTGGCGGTAGGGGTGGCGGTTGCCGTGGCCGTGGGGGCAGTGGAGGTTGGGGCCGGAGTCGAAGAGGGCGGGACCGAGGCCGTTGTCGAGGAGGATACGGTTGGCGACGGGGCATGGGGGGCGGTAGCGACGCTGGGTTGGCTGGGAGATGGCTCTTGGGATTCTGGTAGACCTTTGGGGGCGGTAGGGGCAGGGGTTGGTGGCCTTTCCGGGGGCATTTGATTGGCCAAATCTTCTTCTTGCTGAATCGCTCGCACCACTGCCTCCAGTCGTTTGCGATCGCCCCTCATCCCCTGAAACATCCGGCGACCCATGCGCTCATCCTGGGCAAACGCTAGCCACAAATGACCAACGGTAATGCACTCTTGGCCAGAGAGATACCGGACCTCATCGGCATGATCTAGCATTACATCCACACTGCGACCCAGATAAAGCTGGTCGTCCTCCAACATAGTCGGACGTTGTCGTCTTGCAAAATTGTCTAATTGCCGTCGCAACCGCTCCGCTGGTTCATCTGACTGACCAGGGGGGCGACGAGCTGGACTCGCCGTTCCAGTTAAGGTCTGATTAATGATGCGTCGTGCCTGACCGTCTGGTAAATCCAAGAGGGCGATCGCCACATGCTCCACTTCCAAATCCTGTTGGCGGCATTGCCGAGCCACATCTTGGGAATTGACAATTGCATCCCATGCATCATCGGTGAATTGACTAGGATCGGTTGGTTGCATACTTAAAAATTACGATTAACGCTTCGTTGACGAACACAGGACTGGAGCGGTGATGACCCACAATTTTACAGTGTGTAACTATTATGCAGGTTCAAGCCTAGCCTGACAATTTTCATCCATTGATGGGATTAGGCTAGCCAACCCCGTGGGCCTCGGCCCTGCTAACGTTGCTGCGGTCTAGTCGGTAAATCCTGAGTTGACGACTTGACCGGGATGGGTGATTAAGCCTAACTGGGAGAGCTTCTGGAGGGCGATTCCTTGGGCCGTAGGCATTTGACCATAGGTGAAAATGGCTGGAATTTGGGGCGGTAACAGCGGGCTTAACTCCGCCCAAACATAGGGGCTACCGTACAAAATTAGTCCCTGTAATTGGCGAGCCTTGAGCAAGGTTTGGATACAATCTTTGGCAATTTGAACCACGTTGGTGGTGTCTTGAAAGGGATTGGCCCGAATGAAGAGTTGTAAAAGGGTTGCTGAGGTTGTCAACGATCCCAAGGGGCCAGGGACTTGATTATCAAACCATTGCAACCGATAGCCCCACTGTTGGGGCAGTTTGATCGCCGGGGTGTGCATTCCTAAGAACGGGGCATCCAGTAAGTTATCCATCACAATCAAATTAGTGGGGGCGATCGCCCCATCCCCATCTTTTTCTGGGACTTGGAGGAGTGGCGAGTCCGCTTCTTTTGCCCATTGAATCACCATAGATTCCGTCAAGACAGACTCACACAGGGCGATCGCCTCCGGTTGGGCAATGGCCTCTGGCTGAAAAATGGGGGGGGCATCTCTTTCCCATGCATGACCCGTTCCCGCTGGCAACGGCGGCGCACAGGCCACTTGTTTAGCTCGCCAAATCCGTTCTAGGGACTGATAAATCCGCTCTCGACTCAATCGTCCTGCGTTGACGGCTTCACAGATGGCGGCGATCGCCCCCGGTGGATCAACGGGCATAAGAATTACATCCGAACCTGCCTCCAGGGCCATCACTGGTGCTTCAGCGGCCCCATAATGTTTGGTGATTGCTTGCATTACCAAGGCATCGGTGATGATTAGCCCCCCAAATCCCATTTCCTGGCGCAATAGATGGGTCAAGGTTCGGGGAGAGAGGCTGCTGGGTCGATCGGGATCGAGGGCGGGTACTTGCAAATGGGCCGTCATGATGGCACTAACTTGGGTGGCGATCGCCGCCCGAAACGGAGCCAACTCAACTTGCTCCAGTCGTTGCCGCTGGTGGGGAATCAGGGGTAGGTCCAAATGGGGATCAATAGCAGTATCCCCATGGCCCGGAAAGTGTTTGGCCGCTGTGAGTACTCCCCAGCCCTGGGTGCCTTGGATAAACGCTTCAATTAACGGAATGACCACTTCTGGGGTTTCCCCAAATGCCCTAACATTAATAGCGGGATTTTCCGGATTATTGTTAATATCCGCCACTGGCCCTAGAATCCAGTTGAGACCGATAGCCTTAGCCTCCTGCGCCGTTACCATTCCCAATTGTTTGGCGTAGGCACAAGCTTGGGCCAGATTCGTTTGGGCGATCGCCCCCAAGGCTAAGGGCGGTGGCATCCAGGTAGCGCCATCAAATCGGCGGCCCACCCCTTCCTCAATATCAGCAGCCATCAATAATGGTATCCGGCTCTGGGCTTGCAATTGCTGAGTTCGCAACGCCAATTCCGCCGCACCTCCACCCAGTAATATCACCCCCCCAATCCCCAACTCTTGAATCCAGTGCTGGAGTTGGGCGCTGGATGCTTCCCATTGGGGGTAGCACATTTGGTGATCAAACAGATGCCCCGTGGTGCGGACCATGATCAATTGGGCCACCTGTTGCGGCAAACTAAGTTGTTCCCAATCCGGTAAAAATCGTCCCAACGTTAGGGGATTTAACATTATTCTCGCAACCACATTGACTAACTAGGGTAGATGGGGATGATCCCCTCGTTCCACCTCCTTAAAAAAATAGCGTAAAGTGTGCCTGAGATGTGGCTTCAGATACATCCCTCCACCATGGGTTTGCCTTATTCTGAGTAATATTTGAAAGAATCTATTAAGCATAATTTACGTCAGCGTATAGATATAAGCGCACCAATGTCAGGACTTAGGCAAGCCCCAAAATAGGCTAAACAGGTTCTTAAGTATAAAAAACATCAAGAATCATCTGAAGTAGTCTGAGTATATTCGCGAGGATCTGCGTCGAATTGGCCTCAGCAAAAAGACGGTTTTTCCCGCCAATGCCTTTTGTTAGGATACGGGTGATTTTTATTAAGAAAAATGTTAATCTAGTGCTATATGGGTGATAAATTGTCTACCAGATACAGTCGTCATGGTTGAACTACTAACAGCCCTATCGTTATCAGCCGCTGCTGGTTTTCGCATTGCCCTACCGCTTCTAGCAATTGGGCTGCTGCGGGGAGATGCCCTATGGCAGGGTCTGCCCCTGTTGACTCAGTTTCCGCCGCATTTATTGCTGGGTATTTTAGCGGGATGGTCAGTGTATGAAGTACTCTTTTCAAAATGGTTGATTGGTCAACGGGTATTGCACCAGGTGCAGTTATTGTTAAGTCCCTTGGTGGGGGCGATCGCCGGATTGGCCGCCTTTTATCTTGCCAGTAATTATGTATCAGACATAGAGTCAATTAGACTTTGGGTCGTTGGTGGTGTGGGGGCTTTACTG
>JAYKIC010000174.1:0-5453 GCA_035284985.1 Leptolyngbyaceae cyanobacterium | reverse complement strand
GGGAACCGCTGCCGGAGCCGATCGCGTTAATGTGCTGGATGAGGTGTTGGATACCTCCATCGGCAAACGACGACACCGCACCCTGATGGAATGGACCACTCCCGGTACCCCACGTCAGATCGAAGATCCGGCCACCCACTTTGTCACCAATGACGATGTCGCTGCCATCATTGCAGAACTCCATGCGGGGCGGGCGGTTTGCTTGCCTTTAGAAGAGTATCCCGAAGCCTTTCAGCCGTTGATGGCTCGTATTGGCATCAAGGTTTCAGGCATTGCGCCCATTTTTATTGATGGAGATTACTTTGGCTGTCTGTGCTTTGATAAGTGCGTTGATCATCGCCTCTGGTCAGGGCAAGAAATGGATGTGCTGACCACCGCAGCGGGGGCGATTGGGGCTGCTTTGCTACGGCAACGGTTAGCCGAAGGACTGATGCGATCTCAGGCCGAACAGCAACGGGCCGCCGAACTAGCCAAAGCCAATGATGCCCTGAAGCGATCGCTCAATGCGATCGCCATTGTGGCCGACCCTCGCCAAATCATCGCCCACATTCTCAAAATCGTAGCAGAACAGTTTGATACTCCCCTGGTGGAGTACTGGTTGCATTCGGAGAACTACCATATCGCGCACATCAACCTTTCCTGCTGGCAGGGCCAGATACTAACCGCAACGGAACAACCGGAACATCCCGGCAACGCCGATTTTCCCTCGTTGCGATACCTGTCCCAAAATGATCCCCTGGCCCATTCCCCTTACTTTCTAATTGACGATATCCGGGTTGATCCCTACACGCGCATCGCGGCGGCGCAGATCGGCATCGATATCGTTGCCTGGTTTCGCCACCGGGGCGTGACCCGCCTGCTCAACATTCCCCTGTGGCTAAATGAGCAGACCATTGGCTCCCTGGATATCTGGTTTCCCAGCGATCGCCAATTCACCCAGTCCCAGATTGAACTGGCTTACACCTTTGGGCAGCAAATCACCCTGGCCAGCTACCTCAATCATCTCTTTGATGAAACCCAACAAACTGTCCTGTTTGAAGAACGCAACCGCATCGCCAGCGACATCCACGATACCCTGGCCCAAGCGTTCACGGGCATTTCCCTACAACTGGAGGTTGCCAAACCCCTGATTCACCAGGAACCCGATACCGTAGGGCACATTCTGCACCACATCAGTGACCTGGCGAAAAATGGTTTGGCAGAAGCCCGCCGCTCCGTCTGGGCTTTGTATCCCCCCGGAGAAGAATACGCCAACCTGGCCCAAATGCTCTACGACAGCGTAGAACAACTCAGCCGCAACACCCCCATCGAAATTGCCGTAAATCTGCTGGGGGAACCCTGTTCCCTGGCTCCCTACATTGGCATGAACCTGCTGCGTATCGGTCAGGAAGCCCTGACCAACGCCCTCAAACATTCCCAAGCCCAAACGGTACTGATTGAGCTGATCTACGAACCCGACCTAGTATCCCTCTCCATCCGCGACGATGGCCGGGGCTTCACCCCTCCCACCAATCTGGATAACTTGAACGGTGGGTTTGGGCTGGTGGGCATGTACGAACGGTGCGATCGCATCAACGCCCAACTGACTATCCTTAGCGAGCCGGGGCAGGGAACGCAAATTTTAGTGGAGTCTCCATTGGGGTAAATGTACATGGCTAATCTCCCCATCCGAGTCCTCATCGCCGACGACCATCCGGTTGTGCGGTCTGGTCTGGCCATGATTATTCAGTATGCTCAAGGGATTGAAGCCGTGGCGGAAGCCTGCAATGGAGTGGAAGCCGTGGCGCTGTTTCAGAAACATCAGCCCGACGTGGTGCTGATGGATTTGAAAATGCCGGAAATGGGCGGAGTGGAAGCCATTTCCGCCATTCGAGAAACCCACCCTGAGGCTTGCATCATCGTCCTCACCACCTACGATGGCGACGAAGACATCTACTGCGGACTAAAAGCGGGAGCAAAGGGCTACCTGCTCAAAAGCGTCTCTCGGGAAGAACTCCTCAATGCTATTCAGCAGGTTCATGCTGGACGTAAGTACATCCCAGCAGAAGTGGGGGCGCGGCTGGCCGAACGGATGAGCAATCCTCAGTTAACCGAACGGGAACGGCAAGTGTTGACCCAGATGTGTGAGGGCAAATCTAACCAAGAAATTGCTGAGGTGCTTCACATTAGTGAGGGCACGGTCAAGTTCCACGTTAATGGCATTCTTAGGAAATTAGATGTGAGCGATCGCACTCAAGCCGTTCTGGTCGCCATTAAACGAGGAATTGTAAACCTACCGTAAGTACCTCAGCACAATTAAAAACCACCTGTGCCGAGGTACTTAAGAACCATCACCCATCATTTAGGACTGCGATGGGAGACCACCAAGCCATAGCCTTCTCATTCCTACCTCCGCAAATCGTATGCCTAAGAAGCCAAAAAATATCTGCTGTAGCATTGGCCTACGGTCCTAGTTCAGCAGGGTGTGGGGTCAAACGGTAATTTAAGCCACTACCATCACCGTTTGATCGCGGGTGTGGGGTTCTGCGTAATCAATATCCGGGCCGAGGGGGACAATGCCGCTGGGGTTGAGTTCAGGTAGTCCGGCATAGTAGAGCTGTTTGACATGCTCAGTGCTACACCACTCGCGAATTCCAGGGTGTTGATACAACTCGCGGCAGTAGTTCCAGAGATTGGGGTAATCAATCAGCCGCTTGAGGTTGGTCTTAAACAGTCCGTGGTAGGCCAGGTCAAAGCGAAATAGGGTGGTGAACATGCACCAGTCTGCCAGGGTGATGCGATCGCCCACCAGGTAACGCTGCTGGCTCAGGACGTTTTCCCAATGATCGAGGGCTGCAAACAGTTCTGTAACCGCCTGGGTGTAGGCTTCCTGGGATGAGGCAAAGCCGCTGCGGTAAACGCCATTGTTTATGGGTTGATAGATGGCATCCATTACCCCATCGATTTGGGACCGTAGAGCATCGGGATAAAAGTCCCGCTCTGGGTAAGCTGCGAATTCATGAAACTCCGAGTTCAGCATCTGGATAATTTGCCGCGACTCGTTGTTGACAATGGTTTCAGTGTGCTTGTCCCACAGAACGGGCACCGTCACCCGTCCGGTGTAGTCACTTTGGGCGCGGGTGTAGAGTTGCCAGAGGTGGCTGGAGCCATACAGGCTATCGGGGATGCTGCCAAACCGCTCCGAAAACTGCCAGCCCTGGTCGCTAATCACCGGGTCAACAATGGAGAGGCTGATGACATCTTGCAGCCCTTTGAGCGATCGCAACAACACCGTTCGATGCGCCCAGGGACAGCCCAGGGAAACGTAAAGGTGGTAGCGATCGGGTTCAGCCTTGAAGCCGCTAGAACCATTCGTCGTAATCCAATTGTGAAACAGCGTCGGCATCCGCTTGAACTGCCCCGCTTCATCGCGTTCAGTCCATTCAGTCGTCCAGGTGCCGTTGATGAGTCGTCCGAGAGCCATTGGGTTTCTCCTTTTTGGGGTAGTTGGTGAGTAAGTGGATGGGTGGATGGGTGAGGGGGCGGGACGTTGGGGGGTAGAGATTTTGCCTTTCCCCCTTTCCCTACCCTTCCTCCCATCAATCAAACGCATAGGCCGCCATACTAAACGCGCCGTAGGTGAAGTTGTGGTGGATTTGCCGTCCCCGTTCGCCTGCACCCAGGGCCACAAACAGGGGCAGGAGGTGTTCTTCAGTGGGATGGTTTTTACTCGCAAAGGGGGCGAGGTTTCGGTAGTTCAACAGGCTGGAGGTGTCGTTTTCAGTAATGGTTTTCGCCAGCCAATCATCAAATTCAACGGCCCATTTGGGCGGAGGAGCCTCATAGCTGTCGCCAAAGGCCCAGAGATTGTGGGTGGCGGCACCGCTGCCGAGAATTAAGACACCTTCTTCTCGCAGGGAAGATAGGGCTGTGCCCAGGGCGAGATGATGCTGGAGAGATTCGTGGGGCTGCACCGAGAGCTGTACGACGGGGATGGTGCCGTCAGGATCGGCCAGAATCAATGGCGTCCAGACTCCGTGGTCGTACCCCCGCTGACCATTCAGGCGAGAGTCGAATCCTGCCTGGGTCAACAATTCTGCAATCCGGCCAGCTAAGGCCGGATCTCCGGGAGCCGGGTAAGTGAGCTGATATAAATTCTGAGAGAATCCGCCAAAGTCGTAGATAGTTTCTGGCTTTGCCGCTTGGTTGATGGTGGGGTGTGCCGTCAGCCAGTGAGCCGAAACCGCCACAATTGCCCTGGGCCTGGGAATGATTTGAAATAACTGGCTCAGAAAATCTTGAGTGGAACCCGTTCGGATGGGTAAATCGGGTGCCCCGTGGGAGATGAAGAGGGAGGGAGTGGGTGACATGGTGGTAAGGGAGTGGATGAGTAGATGGGTGAGTTGGACGAGGTAGGTGAGGCAAAGCAAAGGAGCATTGATTTGATTTTAGACTGTTCTAATTAGAACATTATATCAAAATAATGTTTTGGCTCTTCAAGCTCTCAACGCTCAATTTGACTTAGAAAAGAAGAGATATCTTTACCCGTCTTTACCCGAAGGTTATTGAATTGAGCTGCAATCATTCCTTGCAGATAGCTCAAAGTCTTGTCTGCTATAGGGCGAACATTGACCGTCAACCTTATTTCAGTGCCATTCATCGTTATCCAGCTTCTATCGACACAGTTGACATGCAAGCAACCGTAGTAATGATAGAAGAGGCGATCGCAACCGTAAGCAAGGCAAAAGCAGAAGGTTTCATAGGGGATAGCCAAGAAATTGTTTTGGAGCAGATAGTTTTAACTAGAACTATCTGTAATTAATTTAGCACCTTCCTCCACAGCTTGACAAGGAACTTTCCCGCCTTTCCTCTGAAATGGTTTAGAAGGCTTGCTGCAAGCGTTTGAGCAGCACCCGCACAAGCTCTATTTCAGAGGTATCCATTGTTGCAAGATGCTGGTGAATATCGGCAACATGGGCCGGAAAGACTTGTTGAAAGAGGGTTTCCCCCTCAGATGTGAGGCTGACGATGACACTGCGGCGGTTTTCGGCGGGAACTTCGCGCCGGATTAATCCTTTCTTTTCGAGGCGATCGACCACTCCGGTAAGGGTGCTTTTGGTGATTAAGTTTTTTCGCCAATATCTCCCATGGTGAGTCCTTGGGTATTGCCCAGGGAGCTAGAACCATTGCTATTTCTGGGAAGCAGGCGATCGCCCTGCTTTCACTATAAAAAAAGCGTCCCCCGCAGGAGACGCTTGATCTTATCGCTTAATGCTCTACCAACCAAAGGGGGCAGAACTTCAATCACACAGCCAACTAACCGTTGATGGCAGGTGCTTCTACAGCCGCCAAATCCAAGGGGAAGTTGTGAGCGTTACGCTCGTGCATTACTTCCATTCCCAAGTTCGCACGGTTAATGATGTCCGCCCAAGTGCCGATGACACGACCCTGAGAATCAATCACCGACTGGTTGA
>JAYKIC010000173.1:0-14379 GCA_035284985.1 Leptolyngbyaceae cyanobacterium | reverse complement strand
CAGCATCAAGGCTAAAAGTTAGTAGCGAAACTTGCCCTTACGCTGCTTGCTACGAGCCAAAGCTTTACGTTTTCGCTTTTCTCCCGGAGTTTCAAAATGACGGGACTTTCTCATATCTGGAAAAATCCCTGCTCTCGATACCTTCCGCTTAAATCGTCGCAGTACTGCTTCAATGGCCTCATTTTCTCCGGGAACAACTTGGGTCATAAATCTCTTTCTTCTTACTCAGCTACCAAAAATAAACGAAATGAAAAGCAATGGAAGTACACTCACCAACGCAGACATGAACCAAAACTCAACTGCCCTATCTTGCTCAACCCCATTTTCCTAGTCTCTGTCGCCTCAAAAAACGGAAGCAAATCAACTAACAAATCCTTAGCTTGTGCAAATCTTAGAGTAGTGATCCCACAATATGAGGTCTTACATCCCATAGCATCATCAACATCGTTAACGTGAACCATGAGGTAATAGCTCAACTAACAGGTGCAGCTACTTCGATATCACTACCCCGCCGCTGTTGGTAAGGTACCTACCATGCAGCATCCGTGACTAAAACCGTCTGGATGTACTGTTCCTTTTATTAAAAGAACCGCCACGATCTTCGCGTGGTCTTGCTTTGTTAACCTTAATTTGCCGATTCATCCACTCAGCTCCATCTAAAGCTTCAATGGCAGCATCCTCCTCTCCATCTGTTTCCATCTCAACAAAAGCGAAACCGCGAGGCCGACCAGTTTCCCGATCAGTAGGAACTTGGACGCGCTTAACCGTACCGTATTCCGTGAAAACCTGTTTAATATCGTCCTCTGTGGCGTTATAATCCAAATTGCCTACGTAAATTGACATGCTCTAAGAAAGCTCCAAAAATGAAATGTGTCGAGTTTAAATTCGGAGACAGCCTTGTCAAGCATATAAATCAAGCAAGTTCAACAACCGAAGATATACCTCGCACTTATACTAGCACAGCCCAGTATCCCATCGCAGGGGAAAGGGCGATGAAGGGAAAAATAAAACAAAAATTCAGGTTTTAATCTGAATCTGTGCTAGAGAGACGCTTTTATCAGGAATCGTTTGATCTTGCGGACAGTGGTTGTGGCATTGAGTCCACCCACGTAAACTTAAGTATTAGATGAATTGATCCCACTGAGCAACTTTGTTATGACCATTTGGCAAGTTGATTTTTATCGTCGTCCCCTTCAAGATGACCAGGGGCAGCCGTTGTGGGAGTTGGTGCTTTGTTCGCCTGATAAAACCTTTGCGGCTTACGGTGTTTGTCCCCAGGCGGAGGCCAAGGCGGCATGGGTCGTGGAGCAGTTGCAGCAATTGGGCCAGTCATCTCCATGGCCAGAGCGGATTGAGGTATTTCGACCCCAATGTCTCAGTTTACTGCAAACTGTGGGCGATCGCCTTCAAATTCCCGTAGTCGCCACCCGCCACACATCCGCGCTCAAGCAATACCTGCACGATCGCGCTCAGATTTACCCCACCCTACCCCAGTACAATCGGCAACCTTATGATCCGCTGGCCCTGGAGTCGCCTCCCCCGGTCCCGGTGCCGGATGAATTGTGGGGCGATCGCTGGCGGTTTGCCACCGTGACAGCGGGGGACTGGGATGCTTTTTTCCAAGACAAGCCTATTCCCGTTAGAGATACGGCCCCAAGCCTGCACCCATTACACCTTCAACTCGCTTCATCAACCCCGATTCCGGGCGTAGTCATTGATGGCGGTCGGCAATCCATGCGCCTAAGCCGTTGGCTGCAAGACCAACAGCCTGTAGCCCTCAATTATATTCCGGGTCATCCCGATGGCTTGATTTTAGAAGTGGGCCTGTGCGATCGCTTGATCCTGGCCACCTTCAATGATTCAGACGTTCAAACCGCTGCGTCAACCTATCAACAACGGTTGACCGCTAGTAACGGCCTGCATTTCCTCCTCATTCAGCCTGATGATTCCGGCATGACCTACAGTGGTCTGTGGTGGCTACGGCCTGAACGTTAAGTTAAAGTCGTTGGTGCAAGAGTTGACGCGATCGCCTATTCCACTATTTTGGCGATGTCGCGCCAGTGCAAAATAAACCTCGGTTTGTTGATTACTCATTCATATTTTTATAAGTTGCAACCGCTGAAGGAGAAATTCGATTGAGATATCGGAAAATCCAATACTTGAAAATTGTATCCAGTACCACAGGAAAGGTAGCAATAAACAAGAAGATAAAATCTCGATTGGCGGGTAGACCAAAATGACGTGAAATTCCTTCTAGAATAATTTCCCAGCCATGGGGTGAGTGGAAGCCTACAAAGGTATCTGTCAAGAGAATAATAATAAAGGCTTTGGCACTGTCACTTAAACCATAAATCACTTCATCAATAAAAGATTTGAGAATGGCAATTTCTGGTTTGCTACTAACCATAACTAACGCGAAAGCACCCAAGGAAAATAGGTCGGCAAAGATGTTGGTTAGGGCATCAGAACTACGGTGATAAAAATCTCTGTAAATATCAACGGCTTTTTCTTGAACTTTTTCCTGAATTTCCTCATCTGATAGGGCGGGTAATCGACCAATCAAAATCTGGAATTTGAGTTGTTCATGGTAACGCTGAAGTTCACCCAGGGCATCCTCATCCATTTCATCATTGAGAAATAATTTTTCTGATATCTGACTATTGGCATCAGATAATTCAGCTATTTCAACGACCTCATTGGGATTGCGAAGATAGTCAACGATTGGCCCAACTAAGAAGTTTTTAGATATTTGTTGGGTTAAGAGGGGTACTACAATGAGCAACAGAATAAAGTAGATGGCGCTAAAGGTGCGGGCCTTGGATTCCCGAAATTCTTCAACGACTTCATTTTCGGCGGCGGGATCAAGTTCTCGCTTAATGCGGTCAACGGTTCGCAAAATAGACCGGGGTACCACTCCTGTTTTATCGGCGAAGGACTGGGCTTCACTTTTTTTCTGGGGTGAACTGAATGAACGGGTTAATCCGTTCGATCGGGTTTCAAAGTTGAAATTGGCCCGATCGACTCTAGCGGCTTGGACGGAGGAGACGGTTGAGGTCATTATACTGGGGCGTTCTTGAGGGGCAGAATTACGTTGGCGGGACTTGGAGCGATCGCCCGATCTTTGGCTCAACTGACCTTGGGATTTTGCCCCCCGATAACGGGTCCGAATTTCATCAATAAATTTCAGCTTATTTAGAATAGTTCGTTGCTCATCCACCACTTCAAATGTTTGAATGTCGGTTTGATCTTCACTCGTGACATCAAGCTGAACTTCGGGATGGGACGGGTTTGCTAAATCAACAATTTTAACCACTGAGTTACTGGCATTAAACTCGGTCAATCGTACCTTAATGGTTTCTAGATAAATGTTTAAATCTCGCTGAAATAGCGATCGCACACTGTCACTATAATTGCCTGTATCCGAGGTGATCAATCCCCCATCAAAATGGGTATCTTCAATGGATTTAATTTTGAGTGCTGCATCATAGGCTTCATTTAAAGCACGTTCAGGCGTTTTTTTCAGCCATTGATTGGCCGCTTGTAAAATCCCGCGAAAAAAATTGGAGTCAGATGAGTTCATAATGGCGATCGCAGTTATAAAACGATAACTATCGGCAGCGCGGGTATCAATCTGAAGCAGAACCCGACAACATCAACTTAATATTGAACAGCAATACCAATCTGTTGTGCTAGCATCACCTATACCGAATACCTGCTAGCATAGGCCAAAATTATTGGTATGGGCACCTCCTATTGGATTACCGGACCCACCCGCAGCGGCAAAACCACCCGATTACTGGATCTTCTAAGCCAGTGGGGACAAGGGATGTTGCCATTTCCAGGCGCACGACAACAGGAGGGGGGGGCTAGAGTCCAGGGGCGTAACCCTTCTCGCCCCCTATCAACAGCCCTCTCAGGAAAATCCTATTCCCCAGGGCGAACCTCTCCAATGGGGCATCGGGGGGCATTAGTCTTCACCGCCAACGGGGATAATCGCATGGTCCTCGCTGAGGCCATTCTGAGTCAAACCAAGGGCCAGATTCCGTTTGATTCGACCACACCCTTGGGCTTTTTTGAATCAGAAATTAATTTATTTTGGCCATTAGTGGTCCAAAATATTGACTCCACTACTCCCTTTCCGTTGCGATTACGCCCCGAAACGGAACAGGAATTGGCTACCCGCCTATGGCAAGCGGAACTGGAGGCAGGGCACCTCCAACAAGATGGAGTGCGAGATTACTACATGGTGCGGCGCACGCTAGACCTATTGCAATTGGCTGCAAGTGCGGGGGTAATGATTGAGGACTTGCCCTCGATTTTGAAAGCTGGCTTGGGGGAAGATGATGGTCTTGGGGCCAAATGGGATTGTATGGGGACGGTGTTGCAGCGCTGGAGCCATTGGTGCTTGACACGGGGACTCCTGACCTATGGCCTGATTTCAGATCTGTATTGGCGGGTGTTGTTACCCCAGCCCACCTATCAGACCCAACTTTGTCGCCGCTATGGGGCCATATTTGCCGATGATGTGGACGAATATCCAGCGATCGCCCACACCCTATTTGACACATTGCTCGATCAGGGGATTCCCGGTGTATTCACCTTCAACCCTGGGGGCGGCATTCGGCGAGGGTTGGGGGCTGATCCCGATGACTGTGCCCAGTTAGCCGCTAGGTGTGAGGTAGAATCCTTAGCGGCTGAGCCATCAGCACTCGGTTCGCCCCTTGGTTCCATCGGTGACACCCTGTGGCAGGGAATCAGCCAACCCTTTGGGACCACTGAGATCCCGGCATCGGTGCAGGCGATCCAAACGGTGTCACGGGCTGAATTGTTGCGCCAGGTGGCGGCGGTCATTCACCAGGCCATCGTGACTCAAACCGTTGCCCCGCAAGAAATTGCCATTGTGGGACCGGGGGTGGATGCGATCGCCCGTTATGCCCTCCGGGAAATGTTAGGGGCACGGGGAATTGGTCTGGAATCTTTAAATGAACAGCGGGCGATCGCCAGTTCCGCCTTGGTTCGTGCCCTCCTGACCCTGATGGGGCTGGTCTATCCCGGCCTAGGACGCTTAATTCGTGGCGAAGATGTGGCTGAATGCTTAGTTATCCTCAGTCAACGACCGGATCGCACCACCGCCATGGGGGGAGCGATCGCCCCTCGCATTGATCCCGTGCGGGCCGGATTAATCGTAGACCATTGTTTTGAACCCGACCCCCTCCAACCCCAACTCTTACCCGTGGAATCCTTTCCTCGGTGGGATCGCCTGGGATACCAAGGCACCCAAACCTACAGTGACATCCGCCAATGGTTGCAAATTCAACAACAACAGCAACAACAACGCCTCTTGCCTAGCCCCGTCGTCTTGCTAGATCGCGCCATTCAATACTTTCTCGCCGGAGGTAGTCATTTGCCCTACGATCGCCTTGCCATCCTGCGGGAATTAATGGAAACAGCCCAGCACTACTGGGAAGTCGATACCCGCTTACGCCAGGGCAATCCCGCCGCCAGTCAAGAACCCATGTCCACCACCGTAGGCCGCTTTATCCAATTGTTGCGGGATGGGACTATCACCGCCGATCCCTATCCCACCCGCGCTGTCAATCAACCCACCACCGCTGTCACCCTAGCCACCTTATTTCAATACCGTGCCGCCCGTTTACACCATCGCTGGCAGTTTTGGCTGGATGCCGGATCACCCTTGTGGCTCACGGGGGGAGAACCCCTATTTGGTGCCCCCTTACTGCTGCGAAATTGGTCCGGTCAATTATGGACCGAAGCCGAAGCCCAGCAAGCCAGGGAACAGCGCCTCCGTCGCAATGTCGTCGATTTATTGGGCCGGACCACCGAGCGGGTTTACCTTTGTCACAGCGATTTGGCCACGGGGGGCTACGAACAAGTCGGACCCATGATCCCCGTGATTGACCGGGCGATCGCCTTACCGGATAAGGGGTTGGAATAATTGGATGCTAAGTCTTGAACTCACGTTAGATTATGGGGAAAAGTGCTGTTACGCCATTGGAGAGGGTGCATGTTTCTCTATCGCCTAGAGTTACTGGGAGTCATTGTCTTTGCCATTAGCGGAGCCTTGGCTGCTGGACAAAAACATCTTGATTTGTTGGGGGTAGTCGTGATCGCCGTGGTCACAGCCATTGGGGGTGGAACCTTGCGGGACGTGTTGTTGGATCGGCATCCGGTCTTCTGGCTATATCAACCTATTTATCTGGAAATTACCTTGGTTGCCGCACTCCTCACGGTTGTCTATGCTAAATTTTTTAGCCCGCCCTATCGCGCCCTGTTAATCGCGGATGCCTTGGGATTAGCCCTTTTTTCCATTAGCGGTGCCCAGATTGCCGAAGCTGCCAATTTACCCATCATCATTATTGTAGTAATGGGAACCATGACGGGGACCGCCGGGGGAGTGTTGCGGGATATTTTATTGGCTGATATTCCAGTTATTTTTAGGCGAGGTCGTATTTATGCTACAACCGCCATTGTCGGGATTTTAGTCTATCTCGGCTTACAGAGTCTGAAGATTGACCCAATCGATCAATCAGTGGCGGCGATAGTAGGCATGATAGTCATAGCAGCGCTGAGATTTTCAGCGATTATCTGGGGTCTTATGTTGCCTATTTTTAGCCTGAGTGGGGAGGAATAGGATTTGGAGTATCCATCCCGTCGCGGGGGGATCATTGGGCATTAATCCCATCCCACATTTGCGATATTGGCATCGTTTGTCCAAGACTTCCACCGCCTCAACTAAACGATTGACATCCATTAATGTCACAGTTTCATAACGTTTTGTCAGACATTGGTCTATTGGGTGAAATATCTGTGCATTCTAGAGATAGGTGGGAATGAAGCGAAAGCCTAGCCATTACCGTTCTTCCTTCTCACTGGAATCCTACCCCGATACAGGCTCTGTCCAGGTCAACCCAGGCACAATGTCACTGGCACAGCAGTATCACCCTCCCTTTTTCCTGCGCTATTTTCTCCATTGCCGTTACTGTTGAATCTGGGATAATGCCCAGCTTATAGTCATGACCCAATCACTCTTCACCGATGCCAGCCAACGTCTCGACAAAGCCCTGCAATATGTTGATTTGTCCGCCGATGCCATCGAACGATTGAAAGCGCCCAAGGCCAGTTTGAGCGTGTCCATTCCGGTGCGGATGGATGATGGCAGCCTCAAGGTTTTTCCAGGGTACCGGGTACGCTATGACGATACCCGTGGTCCGGCGAAGGGGGGGGTACGGTTCCATCCTAGTGTGTCGTTGGATGAGGTACAATCCCTGGCGTTTTGGATGACGTTTAAGTGTGCGGCGCTGAACCTGCCCTATGGTGGGGGCAAGGGTGGTATTACCGTGGATGCTAAGGCTATGTCCAGTGGGGAGTTGGAGCGGCTGAGTCGGGGTTATGTGAATGCGATCGCCGACTTTATTGGTCCCAATGTGGATATTCTAGCGCCGGATATGTACACCAACTCCACGGTCATGGGCTGGATGATGGAGCAGTACAGCATCATCCGCCGGGAAGCGAGTCCCGCTGTGGTCACAGGCAAACCCTTGGTGATGGGGGGCAGTTTGGGCCGGGAAACCGCCACCGCAATGGGCGCGTTTTTCGTAATGCAGCACGTTTTGAAAAGTCAGGGACGGGTACCGGAACAAACCACGGTGGCGATCCAGGGATTTGGCAATGCGGGGGCCATTTTAGCGGAACTGCTCTTTAATGCGGACTATAAGGTGGTGGCGGTGAGTGATTCCAAGGGCGGCGTGTATGCGCCCGATGGCTTGGATATTCCCAGCGTCCGCCAGATGAAGGAATCGAACCGCAATTTGCAAGCGGTGTATTGCCACGGTAGCGTCTGTGAGATGGTGCAGCATGATAATCTCACCAATGAAGAATTACTGGGGCTGGAGGTGGATGTTCTTGTTCCGGCAGCGCTGGAAAATCAGATTACTGCTGCCAATGCGGATCAGATTAAGGCATCCTATGTGTTTGAGGTGGCCAATGGTCCCACTACGCCGGAGGCGGATGCGGTGCTAGACAGTAAGGGAATTCAGCTATTTCCTGATATTTTGGTGAATGCGGGGGGGGTGACGGTGAGCTATTTTGAATGGGTGCAAAATCGCAGTGGTCTGTACTGGACCTTACAGGAAGTGAACCATCGGCTGCGGGAGAAGATGGTGGCGGAGGCGAATTTGGTGTTGGCGATCGCCCAAGAATACCAGACCTCCTACCGCACGGCTGCCTATATCCATGCCCTCACCCGCCTAGGGGAAGCCTTCGCCACGAAAGGGGCCAGTTATTGGCAAAAATAGTCTGGCTCATCCCGGTTGGGAATGTTTGGTTGAACTGCTTTATCGGTGCGATCGCTGGTTACTAGGAAGGAGCGATCGCACCATTGCTCAAGCGGCGATCGCCCTAAGGTTGCGTCCTACTGCTGGAATGGCGTAGCTGTTGCCGTAACCCTTGCATTGCTGCCCCGGTTCCCTGTTCTGAAGCGGTTTGCAACACTTGTTCTACCAGTGGAGATAGGTCTACATCAGGAAAATAGCGAACAATGTGTAGGGAAAAATCTATAGGCATTAAGTATAACCAATTTTTGGGCAGACCTTTAGTGTGGATAAAAGTGCTGTCAGCCAAGCGAGGGCGATCGCCAGTCCGTCTACTTCAGTAAGGGTGTAGCACAGTCACGGTGCGAAGGTGATGAGAGGATGAGGCTGATACTAACATTCATCCGGAGAAGGGCCTTCGCCTATCTCTGCCGAGTCTAAAATAGCACCTGACATGCCAGCGATCGCAATCTCTGCCCTATCAGTTATTAATCCCCTGAGGTTTGCCCGACTCAGGTTTGCATTGGTAAAATTTGTTTGATTCACGATCGCGATATCTTTTTCCAAGATCGTATCACTGCAACTCCCCTTACAATTGACCAATTAAGTTTTCCTGGTACAAAAACTTGAGTATGGCCCCTTTTCCTTCTCCATCTAATTGCTGTAACGTTTCTAACGTTATTGTTTGGGCTTTTGCTTTTATCGTTGGGGATATGGATGTTGTCTGAAGTCCTTGGCCAAACCAGGATTTCATTGTTTCCCTGTACCTTAGAGTCGTCCGAAAATTGGGGTGGAGTACCCGCTGCGCGGGTACTCCACCCCAATTTTCGGACAGGTCTCTTGATAATGTTTCTTCTCGATATTTAGTCTGCTCTTGTTCAAAAGCAGCTTTCTGCTCAAGTAAGGTTGTACGCGCTTGGTCTAGTTGAGCTTGCTCCTGGTTTAATTGAGAGCGTGCTTGAAAAATATTGAGCCAACTTAAACCTGACACCAATACTATTCCTAATATGGCTGTTAATAATCCTATGGTAGAGCGGTTCATAGTAGTTCTCAATTGTTCTGGCAAGCATAATCAGTAAATTTGGAGAATTAACGTTCCCCTTCAGCGGCAGCTAGTAACCTTTGTCTCTCCACCAAGATCTTTCAACTGTCCGCTGCAAGGGGATTGTTGGACAGCGTTTATGACCATCTGACAAGACGATCTCAATCTATACTGCCTCACCCACTTAACCACCATTTTGCGGCCTAGCTCGTTGCAATAACTCTCGAACGGATAACACAGGTACAGGCGAACTCAAAAAACCTTGAGTATCGCGAGTCACAATCGCTTCTAATCCTTGAGCAATCGCACTAAAAATCTGAACAGCGTCTTCAAAATCAACCAAGCCAGAGTCGAAGGCTGATTCCAGAACGGCTCGATCAATCGGACAAATTACCATGACAGTTAGGGTTTCCGAGACTGCTTGCCGCGATCGCTCAACGCTACGGGTGTGTCTGCAAGAAATGTAGAAAATATCCGTCAGTGTTGTCGCTGTAACATAGCCAACAACTTGGCCATCATCGATCGCTTGAAACAGCAGTTCCGCGTCTTGGAAAAATGGCTCTCGCCGCAATAGAAAGTCTAAGACAATGTTGGTATCAATTAAAACTCTCACTAAAGATACTTCTCCACCCGTCGCTCTTCTAACATGACGGCTACTTCTTCATCGGTTGGGGCTGGCTGGTCCGTTTTTAATAAGCCCCTCATTCGTCGAATTGCACTAGAGCGATTAGGTTGGGCAACGGTCGTATCTTGCAGAGATTCAACGATGGCAGAGATCAGTGCAAGGCGATCGCTGGGTGGCAACTTGAAGATTTGTGCTTTTAGTTCTTGCAACAACATAAACGGCTCCCAGATTCAAAGGGATTTGTTATCTAGTATGAGCGATCCCATCCTTAGATGGCCAAATTGATATTTACCGTATGGTTCCCAGGCACCTGCTCATTTTTCAGAAGATGCTTGCTGTGACCAATTTTCCTGCGCCTGTGACCAAACCTCCATTAAACGCTTTGAGAACAACTGAAGCCGTTCAGAATCATCCTGAACATTTGCATAGTCCCCACTGCATTGTAGGTAAAGAAAAAGCTGTGTTTGGAACTGCTGAGAAATATTACGAGACTGCACCCACATTTTCTGTGTATTTGCTTGGCTTAGAGGATGTTTGAAAACCTCTCTCAAGTAATAGAATAGACAAGGCTAAGCCAGCCTTCGGAGCATCAATCAAATCATCGCTAAATAAGTCGTCCGAAAATTGGGGTGGAGTACCCGCGCAGCGGGTACTCCACCCCAATTTTCGGACAGGTCTAATAAAAGATTCAGATGAACAGGGTAATCGCTCATAATCAACATTGAGACGACGACACCAGTGCAACCACCCATAGGTACCCTCCACGACCCACTGCCTTGGCAGTAACACAAATCCTTTCGCATCCTGGGGACGCGAAACCACCTCCAACACCCAATAGAACATCGCCATCACCCACTCGATGAACCCTACCCCTGAAAAGCCGCCATCAACCCAAATCAGGTGCAATCGGCGAACCCGTTCGCGTTCTTCGTCTAACCTGCTCAGCAATTGTCTAGCACCTTGTCGCTCCGGTGTACTCGCAGCCACCACATGAACAGGGATCAGTAATTCCAGTGTATCAACCAAGGTGAAGCGTTTTCGCCCTTTGATTTTCTTGCCTGCATCAAACCCAACCTCACGGTTGACCATCACCGCAGTTGGCACACTTTGAGAATCTAAAGCCGCTGCCCTGGCAGTCGCTTCTCGTCCTGCATCCCGGCGAACGAACGCCACTAAAGCGTCGTGAATGTGTTTCCAGATGCCCTTTTTAGTCCACTGTTGGAAGTAGTAGTAGACCGTGCCTGACGGGGGTCATGGGGCAGTAATCGCCAAGGACATCCAGTGATTAACACATAGAACATCGCTTCAATCACGCGATTGAGACTAACACTGCGCGGTCTACCGCAGGGCGCGGGCGGCAGCAACAACGGTTCTAAGAGGGCATATTGCTCATCGGTGAGGGTAATCGGGTAGGCTGAAGTCATGACTCCTGAGGGCTAGATTTCTTTTTCATTGACTAGCTTAAAGCCTTGGGAGTTTTCTTGTGTTTTTTCCTCCACTTTGCGTTTTCAAACATCCTCTAAGGTGCTCTGCCAAGGACTTCTGCCTGAACCCGATTGCGCCCCTGATGCTTGGCGCGGTAGAGAGCCTGGTCAGTGGCATCTTGCAAGTGGCGCAGATCGCGCTTGCCTCGGTCTGCGCCATGGGTGGCCACTCCAGCACTCACCGTCACCACCGCACCAGTGCTAGAGCAGGCATGGGGAATCGAGAGCGCTTCCACGGCGGCCCGCATCTTCTCCGCCAGATGGAGGGCACCATTCATATCCGTTTCAGAGAGCAGGACGACAAATTCCTCACCGCCATAGCGTGCCACTAAATCAACGGGGCGTTTGCAGCAGCCTGCCCGCACCAATGCCACCTGCATGAGGCAGTCGTCGCCCGCCCTATGCCCATAAAAGTCGTTGTATTGTTTGAAATGATCCACATCGATCAGCAGCAGCGACAGGGGCAAACCGTTGCGCTGGGCACGTTGCCACTCCAGGTTTGCACATTGATCGAAGTAACGGCGATTGGCAATGCCCGTCAGACCATCCTGCATCGACAGCGTTTCCAGCATTTCCGTCTTGATCTTGAGTTCCTGCTCCACTAGTCTGCGTTCGGTGATCTCTTGTTCGAGGGCGAGGTTGGTGGCATGTAAGGTGGCTTCCGCTTGTTTTCGTTCGGTAATGTCTTGCTCGAAGCCAAACCAGCGACTATCGCCATTCTCAAAGAATATTGGGCTGGATTCAATCAGCACAAAGCGGACATTACCATCGATAAGAATCCGCCCTTCCCACACAAATGGCCGACGTTCAAGAACGACCTGTTGGTGTAATTGTTTGAAATCTTCCAAATCGTCTGGATGAATGACATCCCAGACTCGCATAGGGTTGTCCTGCAACTTCTCTTGGGTCGGCATCGAGATCTTCACGGGTCAACCCAAACAGTTCCAGAAAACGACTACTCGTAAAGGCAAAGTTTCCCGTGTTGCCATCGGCGGTTTCCACGATGGTATAGGTACCGACAGGAATATTTTCTGTCAGTTCATAGGCGGTTTTTTCCAGCCGTTGCTCGGCAATGCGTAGGGTCTCTTCCGTTCGCCTTTGCACAGTCTGGTCATACATATAGCTGCGAATACCAATTAGGCGACCCGCATCGTCACGCAGCAAAATCGTCAAGTCATAAACCCAGAGGTACTGACCAGATTGAGTTTTCAATCGATAGGAATCTTCGTAGCGATCGATGTGCTGGGCAATGTTGTGTTTGAGCCGATCAACGACAGTATCCACATCGTCGGGATGAATCAGATGCATATAAGAAAAATCGGGTTGCAGCATCTCTGCCGGACAATATCCCAGAATCTGATCGACATTCGAGGAAACGGTCTTGATCGGCCAGTGATCTTGATGCTCTGCGGCCCATTCGATGGTGAACACTGGCCCCCCAGCAAATAGATCGCGTTCCTGCTGAAGCGCATCTATGGCTTTCCGATTTGCGGCCAACAGAAACACAATGGCGGCGGAAAAGGTCAGGATGGTGGCAGTCATCAGCAGGAACATCCATATCAGCGGGTCAGACAGCAGCTCATACTGAGTCGATCGCCCCGCAGGTGCGGCCCCCATCTGCCAGTTCCCGTAGGTGAGTTCAATCAACTGGGTGACGGGCTGATGGTCAAAGACCTCTGGATCGCCCAAAAAGACCGCTCCCTCTGCCTCACTGCCGTCCCGCCCTTGGATGGCGAGGCGCAGGGTTTACTGCTCTGTGAGATCTGCCCCAGCAAAAACGACATTCGTCTTCATGACCGCTGATGCGAAGCCCCAAAACCGCTCCTGGCCGGAGGCGGCATCGGGGATATAAATGGGTATGCGGGCAACCAACCCCTCCCCCCCTTGCACCAGGGTAACTGGCCCCGCGAGGACGATTCGATTCAGTTCCAATGCCAATTTGACGGCATCATACTGATCCGGGAGGGTACGATAATCTAGGCCAATGGCCGCTTCGTTACCTTCGATGGGGTGCATCAGGCGAAGCACCATATCGCGAGCCAGACTGATGTTACGCAGATCCTGTCGCTCCTTAAACGGCACGGCCATGGCACGGTTGCAATCCGCCTGGGTCAGATCCGGGTTCATCGCCACCAGGGATTTCATACCTGAGACAGAGAAGATATTGGCATCGATCCGACTTTTGAGAGCCGTCGCCAGGACATCGAGATCCTGTTTCACCTGCTCGATCTCACGCTGTCGGTGCCGTTCAGACTCAACCCGGATAATCTCTGTACCAATCAGCGCGAATAGGGGCAGGAGCACCGCAAACAGCGTTATCCCTAGCGCCGTGAAATGGCGATCCTGTTTTTTTCGGCTCCAGGTCAGCGAGAAAGGATGAGGCATTTCGGTGTGTTCATAAGGGCTTCAATAAACCTATCATGTCATGGGCAAAGCCTTGCGTGCCCATCAGAACTAGACTGAATCGACAGCTATAATTGAATCCGTTGGGGGAGTATCTGTCTGTGCCGATCGCGATCGCACACCCACCCACCTCAGACTACCCACGGTTCGGCAACCGGATACTGTGAGGCAATCGCCCCCTACCAGTCAAGTCAGCAAAAGCCTCTCAATCACTCATCCCGCCCAAGACAAGACAACGACGCAGGCTAACGGTGAAGTGCAGCGGCGGCAGATAAACTCAAACTTAGCACCAGCAGATTTCGTCCGTCCACTGCCACGCAGTGTTAACTGGCGACACTACTCTAGAGAGCGGAATCCTTTCTCACCCTTTAATTTTCCATCGAAGCTTGCAGTTTCAGTGCAACCTGCCTGCCGAGATACTGCCCCAATTAGATAATCAGAAAAGTCTGCTTTGCCTTGTTTGTATCGCTGGAGGGCTTGATCCACAGTTGAACG
>JAYKIC010000172.1:0-3354 GCA_035284985.1 Leptolyngbyaceae cyanobacterium | reverse complement strand
GATTTTTCCAGATATGAGAAAGTCCCGTCATTTTGAAACTCCGGGAGAAAAGCGAAAACGTAAAGCTTTGGCTCGTAGCAAGCAGCGTAAGGGCAAGTTTCGCTACTAACTTTTAGCCTTGATGCTGTACTGGATCTTAGGGGTTAATAGAACAAATATTTCTATTCTTGGCACCTTCAGATTGGACTAGGTTCCTTTCCAGGGTATTTTTTAGCGTTTAAAATTTAGTTAACCCTTATCGAAATCCAATTTAAGCGGTCAGTGTTCTTTTAGATCTGGCCGCTTTTTATACTGGCAATAGATAATGGGTCTTAGTGGGAAGCTGATTGAGTCGCTGAGTGGCTTGACTTGGCTATATAAATTCCCCCTAGGATAACGGCAAATCCTACTCCGGTCACTGGGCTGAGGCTTTCTGCAAAAATGAACCACCCCAGTAAGGCACTTACAATGGGTTCGAGTAATAGAAATAATGCAATAAAGCTGGCGGAAAATTGTGCCATCCCGTTTGCTAGTAGATTTTGGCCTAGCCCTTCAGAAATAATGCCTAGTCCGATGACGGCCAATAAGCTAACCCAGGTACTGGGCAAGAGTTGACCTTCGGCCATCCCAACTAGGGGAATAAGCAGAACGCTACCAATGGCACAGCGACTCAACAAAATAGTGGTGGAGTCAAAGCGCGTTCGGAGTTGCTCGACTAATAAAAAGTATGTCCCTAGGAATACGGCGGAGAGGAGGGCGTAGGCATCGCCGATGAGGGAATCGACTTCCCCCCCGTGGAGATCTTCAATACCGAGCAAAATTGCTCCAGCTACGGCGATCGCCACTCCTACTATAAACTTGCGATCAAAGCGCTTTCCTAAAAATAGCCAACTCCCAGCACTGGCAAAAACTGGCGTGAGATTATTCAGCAGCATAGACTTAGCCACACTGGTGTACACCAATGAAATAGCCCACAGCGCTAAAGTGGTCGCTGAGACAATTCCTACAGAGACTAATAAAATCCACTGGATTACGGTAATCGGCGGAGTGGTTCCATCCTTAGTTCCATGATCTGGCTCATTGTCGTTGCTTGTCTTAGCCTGATGCCATTTTTGCCAAAGATGACGGAGCGATCGCCCCAAGCCAAACACGATGACAAACACTAGCATTCGGTTTAAAACGGTACCATTAGGGCCTAAATCCGTTTCGCTAAATCGAATAAAGATGGGCGCAAAAGACACAGCCATCAAAGCAATGAAGAGATTCGCGATCGCCCGACCATTGGGTTTATCAGGGGCGAGGGTCGATTGTATTCCATCAGGTTGTTCCGCACCATTCTGATCCCCTGCGGGTATATCAGAAGAAGCGGAAATATCAGGCTGAGAAATCGATGAAGCAGGAATTTGAGCCATAGTTATGATATAGATGCTGTTTCGCCGTCTTGTAAATTTCTACCGACTATCCGATTTAGTTGAACAGAATGCGAGTCACCAATGGGATAGTATTAAGCCGCCAATAAAACTAGATTAGTGGGTTTCCTGCATCTCTCTGCATCTATAGTTGACCTATGGCAGATTGAAATTTAAATGTCTGTTTCTCTCCATTCCACCGCAACCAGAACAGAGTGCTTTGCGATGCATCATCATTGACTGATTGATTGTCCACTAATTGCCTAGCCATTAATTGAGCGATGTAAAAATCTTATCAAGCGGTTGTGAAATAGTGCGAATATGACTGTCAGAAATGTAGTAGTTTAATCAACAAGCATGGACCGTAGTATAGACAATGAATAAGGTGAGATCCACTACTGTTACCGTTCCTGCCACCACTGCTAATATTGGCCCAGGGTTTGACTGTTTAGGATTGGCCCTAAAGCGGCATAACCGGATCAGCGTTTGTCTGGGGGAACGGGGGGCTTACCCTGTGACCATTCAAGTTTTAGGGATCGGGGCGGACCAGATTGATACCACGCCATCTAACTTGGCTTATCAGGCTTTTGCACACTTCTATGCTCATATTAATCAAACGCCACCCCCAATTCAAATGGTGATTGAGGTTAATGTGCCCCTTGCTAGAGGGTTAGGGAGTTCGGCTACGGCAATTGTGGGTGGGTTATTAGCAGCTAATGCTCTAGCAAATTCGCCGTTATCCCAAACAGATATCATAAATTTGGCGATCGCCATCGAGGGGCATCCAGATAACGTAGTACCAGCCCTGCTGGGGGGGTGTTGCTTGACGACGACGACCCCCGATCAACAATGGTTGACCTGTGATGTACCCTGGCACTCCAGCATTATTCCCGTTTTGGCTATCCCAAACTTTAAACTGTCTACCGCAGAAGCACGGAAAGTTCTGCCTGATCAGTACAGCCGTGGGGATGCTATTTTTAATACCGCTCATCTCGGCTTGCTGGTGAGAGCCTTGGAAACAGGTCGGGCTGATTGGTTAACGGCAGCCCTCCAAGATCGCATCCATCAACCTTACCGTCAATCCCTCATCCACCATTACGAGGCGGTTAAGCAAGGGGCGATCGCAGCGGGAGCCTATGGTTTGGTCATTAGCGGCGCTGGTCCCACCGTACTTGCCCTGACAAGTCAGGCAAAAGCTAAAACGGTGGAAAAAGCTTTAGCTGAAGTCTGGCAATCCCAGGGGATAGAAACGCAAGCAATGGCCCTAGAGGTGGATCAGCAGGGGGCAACCGTCCAGTCCATGGCATGAAAGAAATCGTAATCCCATCAAGGAGTATGCACACACTTGCGGGATCAGTGCTACCACTAACCCCGCAAGTGTGAATCGTTGTTTTTGCTGAGCTTACCCTGTCGCTAACGCCGAGGATAAGTCACGCAAATTAGGATGGATTTTCAAATTAAACCAATCGCTGGAGCCAGTAGGAGTGGGTTGAACTGGCGGACTAATAGCATGGACTAGGGCGATCGCCCCATCTCACCATTAACCCACCATTAGCGAAGACCCAATCCGTCCTGGCTTATCGGTCGATAGGCTAGTAGAGTTACTGATTGACAAACTCTGACGCTGACTCAGCCGCACCCTCAGCTTGAACATCGGCATCCTTGACAAAGCCGCTGTACGCTTCCATGCCATGCTCAGCAATGTCCAGACCAATCAACTCATCTTCCTCTGAAACTCGGATACCCACGGTCGCCTTCAATGCACCCCAGAAAATCGCTGAAGCAATCACCGTAAACGCACCAACCGCCACAATTCCCAAAATCTGAGAACCGAGCTGACCAAATCCGCCACCGTAGAACAGCCCCGACTCTTGGTTAAAGAAACCCACTGCCAAGGTACCCCAGATCCCACAGACCAGGTGAACCGATGTCGCCCCTACTGGGTCATCAATCTTGATACTGTCGA